>NZ_JBFTZN010000180.1:0-12003 GCF_056406775.1 Allobosea sp. P1_A7 | reverse complement strand
GTTATGGAGCGGGGGCGAGCCGATCATAGGCATCATATCCGGCAGGCAGCCAAGCCTGCCGCGGGACCTTGAGCTGTAAACTGAAACTGCTCAAACACTGCAGCAGCAGTGGAACGCACGGATTTGGCAACCAAGTCTCAATCGTCGTCAGGGATGGTGCCGCCAAATTGCTGCATCGCCGCATCCAGGCGGCCCCGACCGGGACTGATCACAAGCCATGGACCTCAGGAATCCGCTGACGCCTCCGATGAGGCGGACAGTCGTCATTGCGGCTGCAGTGCTTGTCGCGGGGTTGGCGGCAACCTTCGTGGCCCGGACAGCGGCAGAGCGCCTGATCGCCACCGAGATGCAGCGACGCTTCACGACCGACGCGGCCGAGACAACCAGCGCGATCGGCGAGCGCTTGCGCGCCCACGCCGAAGTGCTGGTCAGCATGCAGGGCCTCTATGCCTCGGTTGGACGCGTCGACCGCGCTCAGTTTCGCCGTTATGTCGATGTTCTTGATCTGAAGCGACGCTATCCGGGCTTCCAGGGACTGCAGGCGTTGCGCCATGTCACCCCGGCGGAACTGGACCTTTTCGTCGCCGAGGTGAGATCGGACACAAGCCTCGATCCGCGCGGGCAGCCGGACTTCGCCGTGCATCCCGAGGGCCATCGCCCGACTTACAATGTGGTCGAAGCCGTCGAGCCTCCGCAAGGCAACGAGACTTCCCTCGGCTTCGACGCCGGCGCCAACCCTATACAACTCGATTCGCTGCGCCGCGCTGCCGAAAGCGGGCGTATCGTTGCAACGCCTCCCGTCGTGCTGGTTCAGGACACCTCCGGAGGACAGGGCTTTATCCTGCGCGCGCCGATCTACCGCATCGGCGAACCCGTGCAGACGGTCGCCCAGCGTCGTGCGGCGCTGCGCGGCTTCGCCGCCGCCGTCTATCGCGTGAACGATCTGATGCGTGGGGTGCTCGACCTGAGGAGCCTGCAGCAGATGCATATCCGTGTCGTCGACCGCGGCTATGCCAAGGCGACGCCCGACGGCGTCATCACCGACGAGCCGGAGGATCCGTCCAACGCCGCGACGCTGATGTATGACAGCCTGGAACCCAATCTCAGGCTGGTCACACCGGTCGCAACGACTGCACCGGGGATTTCCGCGGAACGTTCGCTCGTGGTTGGCGAGAGGGTCTGGCTGGTGCAGTTCGCCGCCCGGCCGGGCTCGAGCTACGAGGCCGATCGGATCGTTCCCAATCTCGTGCTGGCGAGCGGATCGATTATCAGCCTGCTGGCCGCGCTGCTGGCCTTGATCGTGATGCGGTCGCGCCGCCTCTCGGGCAATCTCACCGAACTGGACGCCGAGCAGCGCGCCCTCGTCGAGAATCCGCTGGCCGGCATCCTGTTCACCGATGGTCGCAAGGTCCTCCGCGGCAATCGCCGGATCGCCGAACTCTGYGGGCTGTCAGCCGAGAATCTGAGCGGCCTCGACATCGGGGCCCTCGTCGCCGGATCGGACAGCGCGGCAGCGTTCGATGTGGCGCTCGCCAAGATTCGCAGCAACGGCGCAGCCGGTGTGGAATTGCACCTGCGTCGCGCCGACGGCACGACCTTCCTCGTCGATGCCTATGGCAGGCCTCTCATTGCAGGCGTGCGCAACAGCCCAAGCGGAATTCTGTGGGTCATTCAGGACAAGACCGACGCCCTGCTCGTCGAAGAGGAACGCCGCAGCCACGCCCGCGAGCTGCAGATCGCCAATGAACGCCTGACCGCGTCGCTCCACGCTGCCGAAGCGCGCACCGAGGAAATCGAGCTGCTCACGGAGCTCAGCGGCATCCTGCAATCCTGCCAGAAGTCGGACGAGGTCTTCGCGGCGGTGCAGAGCTATGCCAGCCGCCTTTTCCCGGCCGAGGCCGGCGCGCTCTACGTGATCAACGAAACACGCGATCTGGTCACCCGCGGCGCGCGTTGGGGCGATCTCAAGGCTGATGCAGCATCGTTCCATCCGGACGAGTGCTGGGCCCTGCGACGGGGACAGACCTTTCCGCTCTCGGAAGCAAGCCGCGGCCTGAGCTGCGGCCATGTCGCCGCCTGCTGCTCGGCACCGCCATCGAACGTCGTTTGCYAGCCGCTCATCGCCCAGAACAACCTGCTCGGTCTGCTCTATCGCGAGACCGGCCAGGCCGAAGTCGACAGCTCGGCCCAGCAGCTCGCGACGATGCTCGCCGAACAGGTCTCGCTGGCCATCGCCAATATCGAGCTGCGCGAGCAGTTGCGCAGCCAGGCGCTCCGCGATCCGCTTACTGGCCTGCATAATCGACGTTTTCTCGAAGACGCTCTCTCACGGGAGATCGCCCGCAGCGCCCGCAGCGGCAAGCCGCTCTCCCTGGCCATCCTCGACCTCGACCATTTCAAGCGCATCAACGACACCTATAGCCACGAAGCCGGCGATGCCGTCCTGCGCGACATCGGCGAGATCCTGCGCAAGACGACCCGCAAGAGCGACATTGTCGGCCGCTTTGGCGGTGAGGAGTTTCTGCTCTTGCTCCCCGAGGCGGGGCTGGACATGGCCACCAAGCGCATGGGCGAAGTGCTCGATGCGGTTCGCGGCATGCGCGTGACCTGGTCCGGCGAGCCGTTGAGCGGCATCACCGCCTCGATCGGTCTCGCGGTACTGCCCGTGCACGACAGCCAGGGCGACGGCCTGGTCGCCGCGGCCGACGCGGCGCTTTATCAGGCAAAGGGACAGGGGCGCGACCGCGTTGTCGTCAGCGACCGCATCACGGCGCCGCTCGATGATGCCGGTCAGATCCCCCCAGAGCCGCTCCGCATGGCATGAGAGGGCCTTGCCGCCTGTCGTTCACGGCGCTGTCGCTCGCCGTTGGCCTGGCCAAGGGATGGCGGGTCGGCTTCAAAACCCTGCCGCCCCTCGCGAAAGCGCTCGTCGGCCCGGCCCCCTATCGACGCTTGAGCGCGTCCATGAGGGCGGCCCCCAGAGAACCCTGGCTTTCCTTCTGCGGTGTCCGCGTCGGCCCTCCCCGGCCCGGGTTACCCTTGCCGTCGCGAGCCTCTTTTCCCCCGCGAGCATCCTGGCCGCCGCGCGCATCCTGGCGCGCGGTCTCACGCGGCCCCTTCGAGCTGTCGCCGCCTGCGTCGCTGCGCATGGACAGCGAGATGCGCTTGCGCTTGATGTCGATCTCCAAGACACGCACCTTCACGACGTCGCCRACCTTCACCACCTCATGCGCATCCTTCACGAAGCGCTCGGCAAGCTGCGAGACATGGACGAGCCCGTCCTGATGCACGCCGATGTCGACGAAGGCGCCGAAGGCGGCAACATTCGTCACCGTGCCCTCCAGCGTCATCCCGACTTCGAGGTCCTTCATGTCGTCGATGCCATCAGCGAAGGCCGCGGTCTTGAAGGCAGGACGTGGGTCGCGGCCCGGCTTGTCGAGCTCGGCGATGATGTCGCGCACGGTCGGCAAGCCGAAGCGATCGTCGACGAAGCTGCGAGGATCGAGCCCGGACAGCACAGCGCTGTCACCCATCAGGGAGCGCAGGTCGCGCCCGCAGGCGGCGACGATCTTGCGGGCGACGCCATAGGCTTCCGGATGCACCGATGAGGCGTCGAGCGGTTCAGATCCGTCCCGGATGCGCAGGAACCCGGCGCATTGCTCGAAGGTCCGAGGTCCGAGCCTGGCAACGGAGAGCAACTGGCGGCGCGTACCGAACGGTCCGTTGACATCGCGATGCGCGACGATCGCTTCGGCCAGCGCAGCGCCGAGCCCCGATACCCGCGCCAGCAGCGAGGCCGAGGCGGTGTTGAGGTCGACCCCGACCGCGTTCACGGCATCCTCGACCATGGCGTCGAGCGCGCGGGCGAGATGATACTGATCGACATCGTGCTGGTACTGGCCGACGCCGATCGATTTCGGATCGATCTTGACGAGCTCCGCCAACGGGTCCTGCAGGCGCCTTGCGATGGAAACCGCGCCGCGCAGCGTGACGTCGAGGCCCGGAAACTCGGCGGCGGCCTGTTCCGAGGCGGAATAGACCGAGGCGCCGGCCTCCGAGACGACCACCTTGATCGGCTTGGGCGGCGGCAGATCGCCGAGCAGCTCCGCGACCAGCTTCTCGGTCTCGCGACTGCCGGTCCCGTTGCCGATGGAGACGAGTTCCACGCCATGCCTGCGGATGAGGCTCGCAAGCTCGGCCTGCGTGCCGCAAACATCGTTCCTCGGCGGGAATGGGTAGACGGTCGTGGTGGCCAGGAGCTTGCCGGTGCCGTCGACCACCGCCACCTTCACGCCGGTCCGGATGCCGGGATCGAGACCCATCGTCGCCCGCGATCCGGCCGGTGCGGCCAGAAGCAGGTTCTTGAGGTTGCGGGCGAAGACATTGATCGCCTCGGCTTCGGCCTTCATCCGCAGATCGGTCATCAGGTCCACCGAGAGGTGAAGCGACAGCTTCGCCCGCCAGGTCCAGCCGACGACCTCCATCAGCCAGGCATCGCCCGGCAACCTGTCGCCGATCGCGTAGGTCTCGGCGATCATGCGCATCACCGGCTTGAGCGGGCGCGGATCATCCCTGTCCGCTTCGATATCGAGCGTCAGAATGTCCTCGTTACGGCCCCGCAGCATGGCCAGCGCACGATGGCTCGGCACGTTGGCCCAGCGCTCGACGTGATCGAAATAGTCGGAGAATTTGGCGCCCGCCTCCTCCTTCCCTGCGATCACGCGCGCACGCAACTCGGCCCTCTGATGGAGATAGCCGCGCAAACGACCGAGCAGCTCGGCATTCTGGGCGAACTGCTCCGAGAGAATGTCCCGGGCACCGTCGAGCGCGCTCTTGGTGTCAGCCACGTCGTCGGTGAGATAGGCCCCCGCCAGCTCGGCCGGGACAGCCCGGCGATTGGCAAGGATCGCCTCGGCGAGTGGTCCCAGGCCGCGCTCACGCGCAATCTCTGCCTTGTTGCGGCGCTTGGGCTTGAAGGGAAGATAGATATCCTCCAGCTCGGCCTTGGTCGTGGCGGCAGAGATCGAGGCCTCGAGTTCAGGCGTGAGCTTGTCCTGCTGGCGAATGGCCCCGAGAATGGCGCCGCGTCGGCCTTCGAGTTCGCGCAGATAGATCAGCCGTTCTCCGAGCAGGCGCAGCTGGGTGTCGTCCAGCCCCCCGGTCGCCTCCTTGCGATAGCGCGCGATGAAGGGAATGGTCGCCCCCTCGTCGATCAGTGCAATGGCGGCGGCGGCCTGCGGCAGGCGCGCGCCGATCTCGGCGGCGATGCGGGATGCGATTGCGGCGTTGTCGGACATTCAGGACACTGGAACCGTTGCTGGAACAGAGATGATGGTTGGCGGTCATTCACATGCCTGAGGCGATGCGGCTTGAGCGCATCCGCACCGGGCATGCCCCATTCATAGCACCGCTCTCGATCACCTCCACCCCGCACCGACGGCCCCGCCCGAAACCGGCAACGTCCGCCGAAGGCCAGCCGGCGCTCGTCACCCGACAAGGACATTACTGAGAGCCGGTCTCGCCCCCGGAACCGGGATGCGCAGAAGCCGGCCTTTGCCCTAGGACGCTCCGCCCTCCTCCGGCTGAAAGCGCGGGCTGCCATAGGGATAGTAGTCCTTCAGCGTCAGGTTCTCGTAGGGCAGAGCTTCGAGATGCACCGTGCCCATGAACGGCTCCGGCGGCTCGACCAGGAGAATCGTCGGCGCGAAACCGCTATCGTCAAAGCCCCGGCGGAAATGCACGCGGGACTTGATCGCGATGATATCGAATGCCTCGGGCTTGAGACCGAGTTCCCAGAGTTCCGATGGCTCGATGATCTGGACCAGATAGKGGCTCAAGACCAGCACATTGCCGTTGCCGAAGCTGACGCAGACGGACTCGTTGCCCATGCCGCGTCGGTTCGTGGCCGTCCGGATATCGCGGATGGTGCCGGTGATACGCACGGGCTCTCCGGCCGATTCATCGAAGAGGCCGCCGATCTTAGCGTCGAACGCATCGCCAGGGCGGGCTCCGGCCGCGAGCACGGCACGAATGGCCTCGGGCGAGGCGATGGTGGCGATCAGCGTGCGCTCGCAACTCTGCGCGACGATCTCCTGCAGCAGCCAGGTGGCATAGCCCGAGCGATCGCTGTAATCGGCGAGCACGACCGGCGCCCTGCCCGCCGTCACGGCCTCGCGGGCGAGAGCGACGCCCTGCTCCATCCTGTGGATTTTCACGGTCTCGAGCAGCGCCTCGCGCCGTCGCCAGGTCCAGTCGGCCATATCGCGGAGCACGCGCTCGGCGAGATCGGGATCGTCATTGGTCAGGACCTGAAGGCCCATCCCGGCATCGGGAACGTCCGACCAGGGAAAACCGAAGAAGACATTGACGAAGACATCCGGCTCGCGCGCCTCCCAGATCAGCGCCCGCTGGATCAGGTCGGACCAGGGCGAGGCGCCGGTCCACATCACGACCGTGGGTGCGATGATCGGGATCCTCAGCGACCGGTGCACCGGCTTGAAGCTGCCGCGGATCGCCCTGACCAGCATGCGCGCCGCGCGCTCGCCCTGCAGGTGCATGTCGTAATGGGGGAAGTATTTGACGCAGAAGGCCATGTCGGCCTGCTCTAGAAAAGCCTCGTCCTCATTGCCATGGGGATCGAATGTCGCGGAGATGAAGGCCTCCGGGCCCACGACCTCGCGGACGCGCCTTGCGATATCGGCCTCGGGACGCGGCACGCCGCGCACGGCCAGCGCGCCGTGAAGCGCGAGATAGACGCCGTCCAGCTTCGGTTGCGCCCGCAATTCCGCGATCATGATGCCGAGGAAATGCTCGTAGGCATCCTGCGTGACCCAACCCGAGCCCGTGCCGGTGCGTGGCCAGAGCGGCGAGGTGATGCCGATCAGCTCGACATCGTCATATTCGCGCGCGACCTGAACGAAACCGCCCATATAGCCCTTCGGGTCGGTCGCAAGCAGCGCCTCGCCGCCGGCCGGCGAGCCGGGATAGATGAAATCCTCGCGAGTGGTGTCGTTGGGGAGGAAGGTGACCGTCTCATGGGCGAACTGGAGAACGGCGATACGGATCGGCTTGGACATCATGCTCGTTTCACGTCGTAGAATTGCGCGAAGCCAATACGCATCCCGGCCAATCCGCGATAGGCCGTTTTCTCGTAATAGGCGCCGAGCGGGATATAGGGCACCTCGGTGAAGAACTGCTTCTGAATTTCGGCGCAGATCGACTTTTGAGCGGCGATATCCTTGGCCGCGAACCAATCGAGGCGCAGCTCTTCCAGGCGCGGCGATTTCGGCCAGCCGAACCAGGCCTGATCGCCATTGCCGCGGATGCCGAGCTGGCTTGCCGGATCGAAATTGTTGGTGCCGTTCAGATAGGTGAAGAAGATGCTCCAGCCGCCCTTGTCGATGGGTTGCTTGCTCGCGCGGCGTTGAACGACGGTGCCCCAATCGGTCGAGACCATGTCCACGTTCATCCCGGATTTCTGCAGCGCGTCCGCCGCCACCATCGCCAGCGCATGGGTCGAGGGGTAATCGGTCGGATCGAGCAGCACGACGCGCTCGCCGTTATAGCCGGCCGCCGCCAGCGCGCGCTTGACCGCCGCGAAATCCCGCTTGCCGACCAGAACCTCCGTTCCGGCCGTGGTCGCGAGCGGCGTGTCGGGGCTGAACACGCCGACATGGTCCTTCCACATCGAGCGTTCGTCTCCGGCGACCGCGGTCATGAACTCGCTCTGGTCGATGGCGCCGAGCAGGGCGTGCCGGATCGCGGGATTGTCGAACGGAGGGTRGAGACTGTTGAAGCGCAGGCAGCCGATGCCGCCGGCCGGATCGAGACCTTCGACCTTCAGTCCGACCTTGGCCCTCAGCGTACCCAGCAGGTCCGGTGTCGGGTTCTGCCACCAGTCGATCTCGCCGGTGCTGAGCGCGTTGGCCGCCGTCGAAGGGTCGGGCATGATGCGCCACTCGACCCGATCGAAGAACACGGTCTTGGGGCCGGCGGTGAAGGTGGCGGAGCCATCCGGCCGCGGAACATAGCCTGCAAATTTCTCATAGACCGCCAATGCGCCCGGCACCCGCTCGTCGGCCTTGAAGCGGTAGGGGCCGCTGCCGACCATCTCGGTCACCTGCTTGTTGGGATCGGTCAGCGCCAGCCGCTCCGGCATGATGCAGGGCATCGACGTCCCGGTCTTGCCAAGGGCTGCCGGAAGCAGCGGAAACGGCCGCTTCAGGCGGAATTTCACGACGCGGTCGGATTCCGCCGACAGCTCGTCCGTCACATCCATCAAGGCCCGGCCGAAGGCATCACGCGCCGAAAAGCGACGGATGCTCGGCACCACGTCCTGCGCCCGCACCGGTTCGCCGTCATGAAAACGCAGGCCCTCGCGCAATGTCAGCCGCCAGGTCTTGCCGTCATCCTCGATCGTATGGCCCGCCACCATCTGGGGCTCGAAACCATAATCGGCGTTCTGCCCATAGAGCGTATCGAAGACGAGATAGCCGTGATTGCGCGTCACCGTCGCCGTCGTCCAGACCGGATCGACGATCGCGACATCCGCCTCGGGAACGAATTTAAGGAGTTTTGCCGGCTGCGCGAGGCTGGGCCTTGCGATCGCCGATACGGCGGCGCCAGCGGCAGCGCCCAGAAATGTCCGACGCTTCATGCTTGAGACCTTCCGTATCCGGCATCGCCGCGATGTCGGCGGACCGATCCTAGAGCGCCGGAAAGAACGCGTGCAAGGCGCGCAGCGCAGAGCGGCCCTCGTGAACCCGCCATAGTTTGTGCAACTGCTCGTTCGATAGACCGAGCCCGAGCCTCTCGCACTCAGGATGGCGTCCTTGTCGGGGCTGCCGTGCCGGCGGCAGCACGATGACTTTCGCCCAGCCGACCGCGTTCTGCTCCACCAGCGCCCGCACGGCAGGACGCGGCGTCACTTAAGATAAGAACTATACAACTTTTCCGCGCCATCTACGGCAAGTTTCGTATTGTTGCGAGAGTGCCGCTGCCCTAACTCTCACGGTCGGCATGCATTGCGGCGGCGACTCGATCCTGTCCGCGGCGCCGGGGGGCTGGATGAGGCGAGTGCATAGGGCGGCCGGCGTGAGGCGCGGAGCGCGAGCGCCGCTCGCCATCCTGCGACTGATCGACGATGGGGCTCGTGGCCGGCAACAAGCCGGCCTGCAGGCGCGCGGACACACGCGGCCGGGCCGCCGCGCTGCGTCCTTCCCGGCGACCACGGCGCTGTCTCTCGTCACCTGGCTCGCCGGCCTGCCGCTGGGAGCTGCCGCGCAAACGCCGTCCGTGACGGTGACGGGCGATGTTTCGCCTGTTCCATCGCCCAATCCGCTGCCGCATTGGACGCCGGGCGGCTTCCTCAACATTGGTCAAACAGGCACTGGCGCGCTGACCATTGCGGGCGGCGGTACCGTCAGCGTGGGCTCCGACATTGTCCGCATCGGCGTAGCCGTCGGCGGTAACGGCTCAGTCAGCGTGACGGGGACTGGATCATCCCTCAGCGGCAGTGGACAACTCGATGTTGGACACTCTGGCACTGGCTCGCTGCTCATAGAAGCAGGAGGGACTGTCTCGTTTGATTCCGTTGTCATAGGCAACGCCGCCGGCCCCTCCCATCGTGCCGCGGGCTCGGTGACGGTCACAGGGGCCGGATCGTCCCTGAGCATCTCGTCCATGTATGTCGGCGGTTTCGGCGACGGGACGCTCACCATTCAGGCCGGAGGCACCGTTTCCGTTGAAGGTGGCGGGGGCATCCTTGGAGTCGCCTCCAATGGCACTTATGGCGGTACAGGCACATTGAACATTGGTGCCGCGTCCGGCCAACCGGCGGCGGCGGTCGGGAGCCTTCTCGCGGCCGAAGTCGCATTCGGCGCAGCCACGGGACGCATTGTCTTCAACCATACCTCTACGGCCTACACGTTCGCGCCCAAGATCACAGGCGCCGGCGCGCTTCTTATCGAGGCCGGGGTCACCATCCTGACAGGGACGAATACCTATAGCGGCGGGACGAACATCAACGGAGGCGTTCTGTCCATAAGCCGCGACGCCAATCTCGGTGCGGTCTCAGGGGGGCTGACCCTCAACGGTGGCACACTCAAAACCACCGGCAGCTTCACCTCGGCACGGGATGTGACGTTGGGCGCAGCCGGCGGCACGATCGACGCCAGCGGCGTGTTGACCCTTTCGGGTCAGATTTCCGGCCCGGGCTCTCTCTTTGTGAACGGCCCCGGCACCCTGTCGCTGACCGGAGCGCACAATGTCATCGGGGGCGCGCTCACCCTCGGCGGCAGCGCGAGCCCGACGCTCGAGATCAAGGGCGGTTCGCTCACGGTCGGCGATCCGGCCGGCTGGGCAATGGGCTGGAACGAAGTGTCGAGCGGCCTGCTCCGGGTCAGCAATGGCGGAACGCTGAAGCTGGTGGACCCGATGGGGTACCTGGCGATCAAATCCGCCATGGAGGTTTCGGGGGCAAATTCCAGCGTCACCAATGAGGGCTACACGGATGTCGGCGGCCCTGCTGCCGCGACCCTGACCATCAGCGGCGGCGGCGTGATGAACAGCAAGGCGGGCGCGCTCATCGAGGGGCATGGGACCTCGTCGACCGTCAGCGTGACCGGAGCCGGCTCGGTCTGGAATGTCGAGCAGCACATGTTCATCGGCTCCAAATGGTCCAATGGAACCGGCGCGCTCGTCGTTTCCGACGGTGGCATCGTCAATCTGAACGGCAWCCTCTATTACGATTCCGATGCCGGGCTGGGCCTCGCCAGCGCCACTGTGACGGTCACGGGCGCAGGCTCCCAGCTCAACGTGGTCGACGGCCTCTTCGTCGGTTATGGCTGCGGCTGCGGTGCCACCACCGCCATGCTCACCGCTGCCGATGGCGGCACGGTCAAGGCCGGCTGGGTGGAGATCAGCGATACCTCCGTGCTTAATCTCGGCACCGGCGGGCGCGCGGGCGCGATCGACACGCGCGCGATCCTGAATGATGGCGCCATCGTCGCGGATTTTGTCGATACCGCCACGCTCACCGCGAACATCTCGGGCACGGGCACGCTGACCAAGCAGGGTTCCGGCCGGCTCATTCTGACGGGGAACAGCAGCTATACCGGGGCGACCTCGGTGCTGTCGGGTCTGCTCACGGTCAACGGCTCGCTGACGGGCTCCGCGATTACCCTGGCCGGCGGTGCGCTCGGCGGTTCCGGCACGGTCGGGAGCGTCATTGTCGGCYATGCCGGCACGGTCGCACCGGGCAATTCGATCGGCACGCTGACCGTGGCCGGCAACATTTCCTTCAACCCGGGCTCGACCTATCAGCTCGAGGTCAATGCCGCCGGCCAGTCCGACAGGATCGCCGCCACCGGAACCGCAACCGTGTCCGGGGGAACGGTGCAGCTTCTGGCGGAACAAGGCGGGTATGGCGCCTCGACGCGCTACACCATCCTGACGGCGCAGGGCGGGGTCAGCGGCCAGTTCGCCGCGGTGGCCTCGAACTTCGCCTTCCTGACGCCGAGCCTGGCGTATGGCGCCACCGAGGTGACGTTGACGCTTGATCGCAACGCCACCGCCTTCCCGCAGGTCGCCCTGACCCGTAACCAGGCCGGTGCCGCGGGAGCGGCCGAAGCGCTGGGCGCCGGCCATCGTGTCTACGATGCGCTGCTCACGGCAAGTGTCGCCGACGCCCGCGCCGGCTTCGATGCGCTCTCGGGCGAGGCTCACGCGCAAGCGGTCAGCGTCGCGATCGAGGACAGCCATCTCATCCGCGAATCCATCCTCAACCGGCTGCGCTGGCCTTTGGCCGGCGGCACGTCCGGCGGCATGGTCGAGGGCGCCTTCAGCGCCGACGCGCCCGGCAGATCGGCCGGCACGGCTCTGCCGGCGCCGCGCCTCGCCATGGAACGCTTCACGCTTTGGGGCGAGGCGATCGGAGCGCAGGCACGCACGGACGGAGACCGCAACGCGGCTTCGCTCGACCGGCGCGGCGGCGGCATGCTGTTC
>NZ_JBFTZN010000179.1:0-12022 GCF_056406775.1 Allobosea sp. P1_A7 | reverse complement strand
GATCGATGCTTGGCTTCACATCATTCAAAAGCGCCGCTGCAACCCTGGCCGGTATCGAGATGGTTCACATGATGCGCAGGCGACAGGCCAGATACGCCTACAATCCAAAACCCGTCCATCGCAGAGCAGTTTGAGATTATCGCAGCGGCGTGAAATGGCACGAACGACCAAATTCTATGGCGCCGCGGGAATTTGCAACAGAACCCCTGCAAGTCCGTCGCGCGCGAAACCAGCGCAGGCCAATTTCGACGCCATGCTCGCACCCATCGCGCCTGACAGTGGGTGTTTCACAGATGGTTAGCAAAGCCGCCTGTGATTTGGCGACTTTGCTAGATGGCGTTCTATGCTATAAAGCATTAGGTAGTAACCCAATTCACGCGTTTCTCATCAATCACAATATTGCTTGCTGCGCAATTGTATCTTTAAGCTTTCAAATGAAATGTCACCAACACTGCAATCTCGACGCCTTCCTGTAGCGTCACGGCCACGCGTAGGAAATTCCCGAAATGGGCGACTCGCTGGAATGTCACCGCATCTTTCGCCGCCGGCAGCTCGAATTCCGAGCCTTCCGGCGCCCAATGCATCCCGTCCGCCGAAATCTCGATGCGCGCTTTCGGCAGCGCTCCGATAGGCTCTTTCAACGCCCGAACGAAGACGACAACCTCCTTGGCCCAGCCGGCTTCGTAAGGCTCCGTCGCGCTGTCTCCGGTCCAGATCTCGTTGCGGGCGACGACGGCAGTGAGGTTTTCAGGCAGCATTAGAAATCTCCCGAAAGGCAGACGGAGTCGAGATATGCGAAAGCGCGCTTGTCGGTGTCCGTCTCAGCGAAGAAGCAGAGGTTCAGCATGCACCAAAGATTCTTCATGGCCGGAATGCGGATTGGCTCGAAAGTCGAGAGATCAAATTTACGGTCGTTCACTTGGAATCCGGTCGCCTGCATCGTGGCGAGATCGAAATCAAATCGTAAATAGTGCCAGTTAATCTTTGTCGGAATCTCGTTGTAGCAAAGCTTCTGCTCGCCGCCGGGCAGGTCTTCCCAATCGGTTGGCGCGAGGTGGTAGTGCGAGATCGTTTTGCCGACATTGCCGATCGGTAAGATTTCAGTGGTCTTGCGCTTGAACTGCCATTTCTGGAGGTGCTTGCCGTCTTGTGCGTTGAGGAAACGTAAGTGCGGCATTACGCGCTGACCGCCTGCTCCGGCCTGATCGCCCACCTGGAGGTCGTAAAGGAAGCCGAAGGAGCGGACATCTGTCTCCATCAGCTGCAGCTCGTTAGCCTCGGGCTTGAAGGTGAAATAACACTCCATCCGGATCGGGCCGGCCTTGCGGAAGGTCAGGCGCTTCAGTGTGACGTTCTGCGCGCCCGCCCTAGCCCTTGTCGCGAGCTTCAGCGCATAGGAGCCATCGACGCCGCCATGCGAGCCAAAGTCCCAATTGGGCAGTGTCGAAAGCATCGCATGCGAGTGCTGGGCGTAGCCGGGGAGCATCTGGTCGAGCGAGATCTCGTAATTGCCGACGAGCTGAGTCCAGCCGCACATGCCGCGATCGAAATCGTCGAGGCAGATGATGCGCGGCAGGGGGTCGAAACGACTGAGCTGCGGGTCGGCCTCGCGGATGGCGCGGCGCATATCGTCGAGTTGGGTCATGACTATCCTTTCACCGCGCCGGCCGTAAGCCCGGCGACGAGATGTTTCTGCATGAGGATGACGAAGGCGAGCACGGGCAGGAGTTGGATGGCGGAGGCGGCGAAGAGCACCCCCCATTCCACGCCCTCGACCGCGCCGATCATCTCCGCAACGACCAGAGGCGCGGTCTTGGCCCTGGTGGTGGTGAAGATGAAAGCGAAGAGGAATTCGTTCCACGCGTAGACGATGACGAAGACCGCGACCGCGAGCATGCCCTGGGCCGCCAGCGGGAAGATCACTCGCCGGATGATCTGGAATTGCGAGGCGCCGTCGATCATCGCGGATTCGTCGAGCTCGCGCGGGATCTGGTCGATGAAGGTCCGCATCACGATCGTGCCGAGCGAGACGAAGAAGGTCGCGTAGAGCAGGATCAGGATGAAATGCGTGTCGTTGAGCTTGAGCCAGTTAACCACCGGGAATAGCGGCAGCGTGATCACGATCGGCGGTATCAACCTGATGAAGATCAGGAAGAAGGCGCTCGCTTGCAGCGTCCTGCTGGCATGGCGCGAGTAGGCGTAGCCGGCGAGCAGCGAGACCGAGACGGCGAGCACGGTGGCCCCCGTGGTCACGATGAAGCTGTTCCACAGCCCGGTGAAGAAGTCGCCCCAGCGGCTCCACAGCATGGCGTAGTTCGCCAGCGTCGGCTCGAACTTGAAGCGCGAGGCGGCCGAGAAGATGTCGCGGTCGGCCTTGAAGGACGATATCACGATCAGTGTGATCGGCACCAGCGACCAGGCCGCGATGATGAGGACGCCGAGGAATTTCAACAGTGTGATGAGGGGGGAGCGCTTACGCATGCTTGCCGAACATCTCCCTGTAGAGCCCGCGCAGGTAAACCAGCGCGAGCAGGAGCGACGCGAGCACGAGCAGCCAGCCGGTGGCGGCTGCGGCGCCGAAGGAGTTGTACCGGAAGGCCTCGAGATAGAGGTAGACGGCCATCACCTCGGTGGTGCGGGCAGGCCCGCCGCCGGTCATCAGCCAGACCTCCGAGAACAGCCGGAAGGCGAAGATGTAGCGAAACAGCGCGGCGATCAGCAACGCTGGCATCAGCAGCGGCAATGTGATGCGGCGGAATGCCATCCAGCCCGAGGCGCCATCGATCGCGCCGGCCTCGTAGAGCTCGCCGGGGATGGCGAGGCGGGCGGCGTACAGGATGACGAAGCTGAAGGGCAGGTGCAGCCAGATCGAGAGGAGGCAGACCATCAGCAGGCCGTGGCTCGGATTCACCGACCATTCGATTGGCGGCAGGCCGATGGCGCCGAGAAGCTGGCTCATCATCCCGACATCGGGCTCGAACAGGTAGCGCCACATCACCACCGCCGAGACCTCGGAGACGGCATAGGGCGCGAGCACCACAGCCAGCATCAGCGCGCGCAAGGGGATGCCGGAGGCGAAGAACAGGGCCATTAGCAGGCCGAGTAGCAGCTCGACATGGACGACGACGGCAACGACGATCACCGTGTTGACCAGCGCCCGCCAGAAATAGAGGTCGCTCAGCACCTTGGCGTAGTTGGCGAGGCCGACGAAGGTGGCCGCCTGCCCGAAGGAGGACTGGTTCAGGCTGAGCCAGAACACATAGATCGCCGGCAGGAAGATGATGCCGCCGACCATCATCTGGACCGGCGAGACCAATGCGAAGGCGGTAAGGCGCGAGCGCTGCTGCATCGCTCAAGCGATCCGATGCCGCGCGAGCATGTCGCGGTCGATTTCGATACCCAGGCCCGGCCCCTGTGGAACGAGGAGCTGTCCGTCGACGAGCTGGCTGCCTTCGCCGACGACCGGATGCGTGAAGGAATCGCGCAGTGGGTTGGCGTATACCATGCACTCGAAGGTACGCAGCGTCTCGGCCGCCGCGGCCAGTTGAAGGCTGGCGGCGACGCAGATCGCACCGGACCAGCCGACATGGGGGGCATAGGCCGTGTTGAAACTCGCGGCGAGTTCAGCGATGCGCCAGGTCTCGGTGATGCCGCCCGAGCGCGAGACGTCGGGCTGGATCAGCCCGAGCGAGCGCTCCTGCAGCATCGCCAACGCCTCGGAGGCGACGTAGTCGCTCTCGCCGGCCGCAAGGCGGATCGGCAGGTGCTGGGCGAGGCGGCGATAGCCGGCACGGTCATGCGGTGCGATCGGCTCCTCGAAGAAACCATAGCCTAGATCTGCCAGCGCCCGCCCGACGACCAGCGCGTCGTCGACGTCATAGGCCCAGTTGGCATCGACATAGAGCGCGATCTCGTCGCCGGCGAGCTTGCGGATGAACTTGGCCCGCGCGATCGCGTCCTTGATGGGGTGGCCGAGCTTGACCTTGATCTCGCGGAACCCCGCCTTGAATGCAGCCGCCACCTCGCCCTCGACCGTGGCGTCGTCGAGCCAGTTGATCGAGGACGCATAGGCTGGAACGTGGGTTCGGCCCATGCCGCCGAGCAGCTTGTGGATCGGTACCCCCGCCGCTTTGCCGGCGATGTCCCAGAGCGCGATGTCGATGGCCGAGATGGCCTCGACGATCTGCCCGCCGGGCTGGCCCGAGAGCGCGCCGCGCATCAGCTTCCACAGGGCGCGCCGGTCGGCCGGGTCCTTGCCGATCAGGCGGGGGATGAACGCCTCCTCGATAAAGCGCGCATAGCCGGCTGCGCCGCGCCTGCACAGCCCCTCGCCGAAGCCCGTGAGGCCGTCGCTGGTCGTGACTTCGACGACGACGACCTCGATGGCGGGATAGTCGCCCTGCGAGGTGCGCTGGGCCTTGGCCAGCACGGCGCGCAGCGGATAGGCAACGATCTGCGAGATGCTGCGAGCCGGCATAACGATGCGTCCTCCCCAGGACGGTAACTTATCATATAGGCTGCACAGTTGCCAACTTGGCTGGCATCTGTCAATCATGTCCTTGGAGCTTGTGAATGACCGATCCCGCCGCGGCCCTTATCGAGGATGATCCGTTCGCCGACGTCGACGTCGTGCCGACGCGGCTCGGCGACGCCCTGATCCAGCGCATCACGCAGGCGATCCACGACGGCCGCCTCAAGCCCGGCGACGTGCTGCCCTCGGAAGCGCGCATGGCCGCCTCCTTCGGCGTCAGCAAGCCAATCGCGCGCGAAGCCATCCGCCAGCTCGCGGCCATGGGCGTCGTCCATATCCAGCAGGGCAAGCCGACGCGCGTGCAGGCGCTCGACGCCGCCCCTCTCGACCGCTTCTTCCGGTTTGCCGTACGCGGCAGCAAGACCGGCCTCACGGAGGCCGTCGAATTGCGCCGCGTGCTCGAGCCGCCAATCGCCCGTTACAGCGCCGAGCGTCGCTCCGAGGCGGATGTCGTCAAGCTGACCGAGATCCTGAAGCGGCTCGAGACCTCCTGGGGCGACGTGCCGCGCTGGATCGAGGCCGATCTCGACTTCCACGAGGCCATCGCCGCCTCGGCCGGCAACACCCTGCTCGACCTGCAGATCCGGGCGCTGCGCCCGTTGAACCGGGAGATCATGGAGCTGTTCAACTCGCGCAGCACCCGCAACACCGGTGACTGGCGCGAGACCTACGAGCGCCATGTTGAGGTCGTCGAGGCCATTCGCGCTGGTGACGGCGAATGGGCTGAGCGAGCCATGAGCAAGCATTTCGAAGCGGCTGAAGCCGCCATCGCGGAAATCGCGACAATCCGGGAGGAAGACAACAATGACAGCAGGGACAGGGCTGGATCGTAGGCAGGTCCTCGGGGGCTTCATCGGGCTGAGTTTCGTCGGGCTCGACAGCGTAGCCGCGCTGGCGCAGACGGCGCCGCTCAACCTCTTCGCGCATCGCGTCATGCAGACGGTCGCGACGGGGGCGCAGGGCGGCGACATCACCAAGCTCTGGTGCGACAAGAACGGCACCACGGTGCAATGGACCACCTTCGACACCGGCCCCCTGCAGGAGCGCCTATTCCGCGAGGCTAGTCTGGGCGAGACCTCGGTCGATGTTGGGTTCCTGCTCAACACCCAAGCCGTGCCGCGCGCCGCGAGCCTGTTCGAACCGCTCGACGACTTCATGAAGCGCGACCCGCTCGATGACGCCCCCGACATCTTCCCGGGSYTGATGGARGGCATGAAGGTCGGCGGCAAGCAGSTYGCSRTYCCSTTCCGSCATGCCTCSTCSGGGCTGCAYTACAACGAGGAAYTGCTGGCCGAGAAGGGCTTYWCSAARCCGCCGGCCWCGATYGAGGAAMTGGTCGAGATSGCCMGSGCCTGCACCTATCGCMGSRSCGACGGSACSGCSGTSGTSGGCCTGTGCATGCCCGGCGTSACCTACCCSAACGTSATCGATATCGCCCGCGCCTGGGATGGCGACTTCATCACGCCGAACTACAAATGCGTCGCCGACCAGCCGCCGATGTTGAACGCAATCAAGCTGCTGCGCGAGCTCTTCCAGGCCGGCGCCTTCCMGCGCAATTTCGCGACGCTCTCCACCGAGGACGTCAATGTCTGGATGCAGACCGGCCGGGCCGCGATGAGTCTGCAGAGCATGGGCCGCAACCGCATCTACAACGATCCACAGAAGTCGAAATTCCCCGGCAAGATCAAGACCATTGCCGTGCCCGCCTCGAAGGCGCTGGCCGGCAAGTACGATGCCGCCCCCGCCARGGTCGAATTCTGGGGCCTCTGCATTCCCAAGAACTCCAAGCGCAAGGACCTGGCCTGGAGCTTCATCAAGGCGATGGCCTCGAAGCAGGCGACGCTTGGCGCAGCCCTCAACGGCAACGGCCCGGTCCGCGCCTCGACCTATGCCGACGCGAGCTTCGCCGCGACCGTGCCCTATGCCGCGGAGGAGCTGAAGGTGCTCAAGGTGGCGCGCATCCCGCTGCCGGCCTTCGACGAGGCGGCCCGCGCCGGCGACCTTTTCAAGGAGGAGGCCGAGGCCGCCGTGCTCGGCATGAAGACGCCGGAGGAGGCGATGGCCTCGCTGGTCAAGCGCGTCCAGCCGCTGCTTCCGGCTTAGGGGGGTCCCATGACGAAGCTTTACCAGCCATCGCGCCGCGCGCTTCTTGCCGGGACCGCGCTCGCGCTGCCTGTTCTGGCCATGCCCGCCCTCGTTCGGGCGCAGGCCAAGTCGCTCAACATCATCAGCCACCGGGTCCACCGCAACGTCCTGACCGGCGAAGGCGGCAAGGGCGGCGACATCATCGGCGATTGGTCGAGAGCGACCGGCGCCGGCGTCAACTGGTCGACCTTCGACGTCGCGCCGTTGCATGAGCGCCTGCTGCGCGAGGCCAGCCTGGCCGAGACGAGCTTCGATCTCGGCTTCGTCGTCAACACCCTCGCCGTGCCCCGCGTGTCAGCCTGATGGAGCCGCTGGATGCGCTCCAGAAGGCCGATCCGATCGAGGATTTCGCCGGAGTTGCGCCCGGCATGGTCAAGGCTCTGAGCGTCGGCGGTTCGATCCGCGGCATCCCGTTCCGCCATGCCACGACCGGGCTGCACGTCAACGAGGCCATCCTCGCGGAGCGCAAGCTCGCGGCGGCGCCGAAGACGATCGAGGAGATGATCGAGATCGCCAAGGCGGCGACATTCACCAACGCCGCCGGCGTGCCGGTCAGCGGCTTTGCGATGGAGGGCGTCAGCTACGTCAACATGGTGACGCTGTCGCTCGCCTGGGGCGCGCCGTTCATCAGCGAGGACCTCAAGGTCATTCCCAACGAGGCCGGCATGCTGAAGACCTTCGAGGTCTTCCGCGACCTCTACGCCGCACGCGCCCTGCCGCGCAATTTCGCAACTCTCAAGCAGGACGAGGTCATTACCCAGATGCAGGCCGGGCGGGCGGCGATGTGCCATTTCGCCTTCGGCCGGTACTTCGCCTTCAACGACCCGCAGAAGAGCCAGTTTCCCGGCAAGATCAGCGCGATCGCACCGCCGGCCTCGCGCGATCTCGGCACAGGGGCCATCGTTGGCACGACAGAGTTCTGGTCCTTCGTCGTCCCGAAGAACTCGCGCAACAAGGAGCTCGCCTGGTCGCTGGTCAAGGCGATGACCGCGAAGGAGGCGGTGATCCGGGGCGCCCTCAATGGCAACGGCCCGGTCCGGGCCTCCGCCTATGACGACCAGCGCGTCAAGGATGCGGTGCCCTACGCCGCCGCCGAGGCAAAGGTCCTTGCCGTTGCCCGCCCGCCGCTGCCCGCTTTCGACCGCGCCGTCGAGGCCGGCGATGCGCTCGCGCAGGCCGTCCAGGCGGTCGCCCTTGGCCAGGTCACGCCCGAGCAGGGCGTGGCCGATCTCAAGCGCCGCGTCGAACCCATGGTGAAATCCTGATGGCTGCCACTTTGTCTCCCAACGCCAGAATCGGCTTCATCGGCATCGGCACGATGGGCCTGCCGATGGCGCTCAACGTACTGCGTGGCGGCTATCCGCTGACGGTCTTCGATCTCAGCGAGGCCGCGCTCGCCGAAGCGGAAAAGGCCGGCGCCCACCGCGCTGCGACCATCGCCGAACTCGTGCGCCAGAGCGACGTGGTCATCACCATGCTGCCCGATGCTCCCGATGTCGAGGAGACGGCGCTGGGTTCTGGCGGCATCGAGGCGAATGCTGGCCCCGGCTTGATCTATGTCGACATGAGCACGATCGATCCGGTCACCAGCCGGCGCGTCGGTGCCCGCCTCGGGGCATGTGGCATCCGGATGATCGACAGCCCCGTGGCGCGTGGCGTTGAGAACGCCCGTGCCGGCACGCTCGCTCTGATGATCGGCGGCGATCTCGCCGTCTTCCAGGAGGTCGAGCCGCTGCTGCGCCGGATGGCCGACACGATCACCCATTGCGGCGAGCTCGGCAACGGCACCGCGATGAAGCTCGTCAACAACTTCCTCTCGGCCGGCATCGTCAGCGCCATCGCCGAGGCTATGACAATCGGCCTCAAGGCGGGCCTGCCGCTCGACCTCATGGTCAGGATCAGCGGCGGCACTGGCACCAACAACGCCTGGCTGCACAAGCTGATGCCGGGCAAGGCCTTTCTGGGCGATTTCTCGCCGGGCTTCATGTCGCGCCTGGCGCGCAAGGACCAGCGCCTCGCCACCAAGCTCGCTGAAGAGATCGGCGTGCCGCTTACGCTCGGCGCTGCGGTTCTCCAATTGCTCGACGAGACGACCGAGCAATACCCGCGCGACGACTTCACGAGCATCCTGCGCCTGGTCAGTGAGCGCGCCGGCGTCGAGATCCGCCTGAGCGAACAGACCGCCGCTGCCTGAAACCGAACGTTCCGAGGTAGACACCATGCACGCCATTTCCCGACGTACCCTGCTCACCGGAACCGCCGGCGCCGCTGCGCTCGCGGCCCTTCCATCCCTGGCCCAGGCCAAGACGGTGACCGCGCTCGGTCACCGGGTCCACCAGACCTGCGCCACCACCGGTCCCGGCGGCGACGCAACGGAGGCCTGGCGCAATCAGGCCGGCGCCGGCGTCAACTGGGTCACCTTCGGCGACAACAACGCCATCCATGAGCGGCTGTTGCGCGAGGTCACGCTGGGCGAGACCTCGATTGACGTCGGCTACCTGCTCAACGGCCGCGCGGTGCCGCGCAACCTCAGGCTCTTCGAGCCACTGGACGGGTTGATGAAGGAGGCGGCGCTGGAGGCACCGGAGGACTTCGCGCCCGGCCTGGTCGCGCCGCTGAAGCTGGACGGCGCCCTGCACGGCATCCCGGTCCGCCACGCCACCAACGCACTGATCTACAACGAGGCGCTGCTGGAAGAGCGTGGCGTCCAGCTGCCGACCACGTTCGAGGAGCTGATCGAGGCGGCGCGCAAGCTCACCTTCAAGCGCGATGACGGCACGCAGGTCTATGGCCTCGCCTTCACCGCCGCCTTCGCCTCGAACTTCCTGACGCTCGCCCGCTGCCTCGGCGGCGACTACATGACGCCGGACGGCAAGCTGGTCGCCGCCGAGCCCGGCATGGTCAAGGCGCTGACAGTGCTGGCCGAGCTCTACAAGGCCGGCGTGCTGCCGCGGAACTTCGCCACGGTGAACAATGAGGAGATCACCAGCTGGATGCAGCAGGGCCGTGCCGCGATCACGATCAACCCCTTCGCGCGGCTGGTGACCTATAACGACCCGAGCAAGGGCAAATATGGCGGGCGCTTCAAATCGCTGCTGCCGCCAATGGCCGCGGACCTCGCCGGCAAGGTCGCCTTCGCTCCGACGGTCGAGTTCTGGGCGCTGATGATCCCGAAGAACGCCAAGCAGAAACCGCTGAGCTGGGAGTTGATCCGCGCCCTGTCGTCCAAGGCCGGCACCATGGCGATGGCCCTGAACGGCAACGGACCGACGCGGATCTCGACCTATGCCGAGCCGACGCTGAAGGCCGCGATGCCTTATGCGGCCGACGAGGCAGCGGCGTTGAAGGCGTCGCGCATCCATCTCCCGGCCTTCGACGAGCAGGCCCGCGCCCACGACATCTTCATCGAGGAGACGCAAGCCGCCGTGCTAGGCATCAAGCCGCCGCAGCAGGCGATGGACGACGCGGTCAAGCGCGTGAAGCCTCTTCTCGGCTGATGGCAGGGGCGCTTTCAGGACGTGTCGCGCTGGTCACCGGCGCGGCTCGCGGCATCGGACTTGCGATCGCGACGGCGCTCGCCGGTGCAGGCGCTCGCCTCGTGGTCCACGACCGCGACGACGAGGCGCTCGCGGTTGCCCGTCGGCTCGGCGATGGTGATGGCGATGTTAAGGCCGTATCGCTTATCGCTGATCTTGCCGAGCCCAATGCCGTTGAGCGAATGGTCGTTGAACTGAGAGCGCAAGCGCTCGCGCCCGACATTCTTGTGTTATGCGCCTCAACTGAAATCCGCCAGACGCTCGATAATTTGAGCGACGACGCTTTGACCATGCAGAGTGAGGTCAATCTGCACGCGACCGCACGCCTCTTGAAGGCCTTCCTGCCGGGCATGCGTGCCCAGAACTTTGGCCGTATCATCGCAATTGGATCTGTCCAGGAGATGAGGGCGAACGATGATTGTCTCTACTACGCAGCCACCAAGGCCGCGCAGACAAACATAATTTTGAATTTGGCTCGCACCACGCGGGCTGCAGACGTTACTTTCAACGTCATCCAGCCCGGTGCCATCCGTACCGACCGCAATCGCGCGATACTCGCACAACAAGGCCGCGAAAAACAAGCCATCGCGCGTATTCCGCTCGGACGAATAGGCGTTCCAGAAGATTGCGTAGGTATTGCCCTTCTGCTCTGCTTGCCAGATGGAAATTATATCAATGGTGCGGAGATCGCAGTGGACGGAGGCATGCGACTTTAGATTTTTCGACTGCACTGACGATTCGTCATACCGTGATTATCGACGAAGGTATCTTGCGCAGCGTTCTACTGATCTAATGTCTGCACCGACGGAGTTGCGGGTTAGATGCGGCCGCATCTCGGTACTGCCGGACCTGCTCGAAGAGTATGATCTGGCGTGCGAGGCGGCGGCCCATTGGTCGAAAATCTATTCGCAAGCGGGCCGCGTACGCGCGGAGGAATGCCGCGTGCTAGCCCTTGAGATCGAGCAGGAGATTGACGACGCGATGTGTGCGCAGGACTAGTCCCTAACCGCAGCCTGGTAGCAACGCCAACTCATCACGGGAAGCCGCGCTCAATCCGGTAGAGCCACCTGCACATTCCCCAAGAAAAGTGTGCGTCGTCTACCCGTGCCCGCGATAAAAAATAACGGCAGTTAGCGGCGGGGTAGTATTGCGGCCCTACAATTTCGTTGGGTGCCGCGAGGCCTCGAACGCACGCAAAGCTTCTTCGAGGGCGATCCTCTCCCGCTCGTGCACCGACCCGGATTGATGGTTCGATCCGCTTTCAGCGTCCCTAAGCCGTCGCAGGTGCTCCCGCGCAGAAACCGCTTCGGCACGAAGCTCTGGAGCTCGTCCCTTGCGGCCACACCGCAGCGACCCTGCCAGAGGCTGTTGATCCCGCATGTCTCGGGATGGTTGTGGTGCAGATGCCCTGGCTGACGCCGCAAGGGAAAATCAGCGCCTGCTGATTCTCCTGGCCTCTAAATCTGGGGCGCTGCTGGCGTAAGGCCGTGACGGCGCATGATCTCGACCATCTTGGCCCGGTCCGGTGGACCACCGGGTGCCGCGTTGGCCACTGCGAAGACCTCGCGGAAATACTCCGGTCCAATCGCGGCCGGCGTAATCACACACAGTGTCTTCGCGTCCTGACTTCCATTGTTATCAAACCGATGAACGGCGCCTCGCGGAATGCATAGTGCCTGTCCTGGCCCAACATCGATCTGCTTCCCGTCGACCGTCCAGGTCAGGACACCGTCGATGCCCATAGTGCCTGTCCTGGCCCAACATCGATCTGCTTCCCGTCGACCGTCCAGGTCAGGACACCGTCGATGCC
>NZ_JBFTZN010000178.1:0-14467 GCF_056406775.1 Allobosea sp. P1_A7 | reverse complement strand
GATATAGGGCGCGATGAAGCCGCCGGCCATCAGGATGAAGCTCTGGAAGAACACCCAGACGAGCCCRGCCTCCCAGCCCTTGATCGGATCGCCGGTCATGCTCGCGATCGGCAGCATGATCACGAAGGTGACGACGAACATATGCGGCACGCTGATGCCCGAGGGCAGGGCGCAGACATCGTCGCGGCCGGTTTCCCTGGCGAGCCGGTAGGCGAGCCAGGCGTAATAACCGGTCGAGAGCAGCATCATCAGACCAAGCGCGGGCAGGATGCGGCCGAAGACGATCTCAGCAGGCATCTTCAGCACGAATTGCAGAAGCCCGGTCAGCACCAGCAGATTGACTAGGATATTGGTACCGAAACCGAACAGGGCGTTCCAGTCGCCCGGCGTCCACAATTGTGGCCTGCTTGTCGCGCTCGTCATGGTCTTCACCTCCGCGCTTGGATCACGCTGCGTTTGGAAGAAATCGTCAAAACGCGGAAAACGTGAACAAATCTAATAGTTTAGGGCATTCTTAACGCGAAAAACCGTTGCCGCTTTTCCGCAGCTTGCTCTAGGCAGCCCGGTCCTTGGCTGCGAGGGCGGCCAGCACCGCATCCGTGGACGAGACCCAGCCGAAAATGCCGCCCTGGGCTGCGATCATCGCCAGGCCCACTCTGTGGAATTCCGGAAAGTACGAGGCGCAGGCGTCGCCGAGGACGAGACAGCGATAGCCCCGGTCATTCGCCTCGCGCACGGTGGTGTGGACGCAGACCTCGGTCGTCACGCCACTGACGAGCAGCGTCTCGATGCCGCGATTGCGCAGCATCAGGTCGAGATCGGTCTGGTAGAAGGCGCCCTTGCCGGGCTTGTCGATCACCGGCCTGCGAGCATGGCCTTGCAGGGCAGGAGCGCCGCGCCGAGCAGGGCGACATCATTGCCGAGCGCGGCGCCAAAGCCGCCCGGCTCCAGGAAATCCCGCTGCATGTCGATGATCACGAGCGCGGTTCGCGCGAAATCGACGCTGATCGGGAAGGGCTGGGCTGCAATCTCGGACCGGCTCACGAAAGGCGCTCCCGTCGCTGGCGAACGGAACAAGCTTTGCAAGGGCTGTGCCTGAGCGCGGGTTGCGGCCCCGGAGTTGCGGGCGGTTCCAGCTAAGGATTTGAAATCGCTTGATCAATTTGAGCGTCAGAGGGGCGCGATCGGCGGATCGCACGGGTCCGGCTGCGCAGCGCGGCCGATGCAGGTGGCGGCATGCATAATCTTCGCATGCATCTCGCAAGCAATTGCTCATTTCATAGGCTGGAAAGAAGAGGGGCTATCTCGTGAGCACAATGACCATGCTTCTCGCTGATCATCTTGCCGGCCGGCGCACGATCCCGGAGACGATTGCGGCAGCCTATGCGCGCTATCGCGACCATGACGACGAAGCGATCTTCATCAGCCTGCGGCTCGAAACGGAAGCGCTGGCCGAGGCGGCGCGCCTGCAGGCCGAGGGCCCACGGGGTCGCAGGCTCTGGGGCGTGCCCATCGCGGTCAAGGACAATATCGATGTCGCCGGGCTCGCCACCAGCGCGGCATGTCCGGCTTTCTCCTATCTCCCCGTCGCGGATGCCGGCGTGGTTGCGCGGTTGCGGGAAGAGGGCGCGATCATCATCGGCAAGACCAATCTCGACCAGTTCGCCACCGGCCTGAACGGCACGCGTTCGCCCTATGGCGTGCCGCGCAACGCCTTGCGCCCCGATCTCGTGCCGGGAGGCTCGAGCTCCGGCTCCGCCTGCGCGGTTGCGGCCGGCATCGTTCCTGTCGCGCTCGGCACCGACACCGCGGGGTCGGGCCGGGTGCCCGCCGGCCTGCAGAACCTCGTCGGCCTCAAGCCGAGCCTCGGCCTGGTCTCGACGGCGGGCGTCGTTCCGGCCTGCCGCACGCTCGACTGCGTTTCGGTGTTCGCGCTGACCGTCGATGACGCATCGGCCGTCCTGGAGGTGATCGCCGGCCCCGATGCGACCGACCCGTTCTCCCGTTCCATACCGTTCGGGCGGCCGGGCGCACTGGCGCCGCATCCGCGGCTCGCCATCCCGCGCCCAGCCGATCTCGATTTCGACGGCGCTCCGGCGGCGGCGGCGAGCTTTGCCCTTGCGGTCGAACGGGCGCGAGCGCTGGGCGCGATCATCGTCCCCATCGACATGACGCCATTCTACGAGACCGCCCGGCTGCTCTATGACGGGCCCTGGGTGGCGGAGCGCTATCTCGCCATCCGCGACCTGCTGATGGCCGAACCCGAGGCGATCCTGCCGGTGATCCGGCAGGTCATCACGGGGCGGCCGCTGCCGGATGCGGCCGAGGCCTTCGCGGCGCAATACCGGCTGGCCGGGCTTGCTCTCTGCGCCCGGGCCGCTCTGAAGGGCATCGATGCCATGATGGTGCCGACCGTGCCGCGGCCGGTCACGCTGGCCGAGATGGCGACAGACCCGATCGGCCGGAATTCGCTGCTCGGCCGCTACACCAATTTCGTCAACCTGCTCGATATGTGCGCGCTCGCCGTGCCGGTGAGCCTGATGGAGGACGGCACCGCAGCCGGCGTCACCTTGATCGCGCCGTCCGGCCAGGATGCGTCGCTGGCCAGCCTCGGGCGGGCCTTCCATCAGGCGTCGGGACTGACGCTGGGCGCGACCGGCCTGCCGCTGCCGCCGGCGAACGAGCCGGCCACTGCCGCGCCTGGCATGCTTGAGATCGCCGTTGTCGGCGCGCATCTCTCGGGCATGCCCCTGAACGGAGAATTGACCGCGCTCGGCGCGATCTTCCAGCGCGCGACGAGTACAAGCGCCGAATACCGCCTCTTTGCCCTGCCGGGCGGACCGCCGGCGCGGCCGGGCCTGATCCGGGTCGGGCAAGGGGGAACTCCGATCGCGCTCGAGGTCTGGGCGCTGCCTCCCGAAGGCTTTGGCCGTTTCGTTGCCGGCATTCCTTCGCCGCTCGGCATCGGCACGCTGGCGCTGGCCGACGGCACGCGGGTCAAGGGCTTTCTCTGCGAGCAGA
Organism: Allobosea sp. P1_A7; assembly: GCF_056406775.1. NCBI lineage: Bacteria > Pseudomonadati > Pseudomonadota > Alphaproteobacteria > Hyphomicrobiales > Alloboseaceae > Allobosea > Allobosea sp. P1_A7. The sequence continues at coordinate 11,446 of NZ_JBFTZN010000178.1, read as the reverse complement.
TCGCGACCGAGGCGGCGCGCGACGTCAGCGAGTTCGGGGGCTGGCGGGCCTATGTCGCAGCGCAGGGCGCGCGTCAGGGCGCGCCCGCATAGCTCCTGAACGCATCGCGCACGATGCCGATATGGGCGCGCATCGCCTCGCTCGCGCCGGGCTGGTCGCCGCGCAGGATCGCCTGGACGATCAGGTCGTGCTCGCGATAGGAGCCGCCGAGCCGCCCGGTCGCCCGGAACTGCGCCCTGCGGAACGGCGCGACCCGGGCGCGCGTCATCAGCGTCAGCTCCGCCAGATAGCCATTATGCGATCCGGCATAGATCGCGGCGTGAAAGGCCTCGTTGGTCTCGTGATAGCGCGCGGGATCGCCCTCATGCACCAGCGCGCGCAGGGCCTGGTGCAGCCCTTCGAGCCCGCGCCGTTCGGGCACGGTCATGTTGCGGGCGGCGAGCCCGGCGCAGAGCGCCTCCAGCTCGGCCATGGCTTCGAACATGTCGTCGAGCTGCCGCGGGGTCGGCAAGGCGACAACCGCCCCGCGGTGCGGCCGGACGCTGACGAGGCCCGAGGCGGACAATTGGCGGATCGCCTCGCGCACGGGTGTCCGCGAGACGCCGAACCGCGCCGCCAGATCCTGCTCGTCGAGCGGCGTCCCCGGTTCGAGCGCACCGGAGACGATCTCGTCGGCGATCTGAAGGCGCAGCGCCTCCGTGCGCGTCGGCGCCGGGGCTGCGGGCTTGGCTCTGACGGGGAGGGCGCGGGGCGGCATGGCATCAGCACCGGAGAACGGGCAGGGGCGCAGGCGCCTGCATGACAGGCATCGACGCGACGGTCATGGCCAAGGTCATGGCCCGACGCGAAAGACTCATTCCGCGATGACGCTGACATGGGCGGCGACGACCCGCCAGCCTTCGGGAAACTTGACCCAGGTCTGGCTTTGCCGGCCGACCTTGCCCTGCATGCTGGCGCGGCGGAACATCGTGTTGGCGGTCGCCATCGCATCGCCATAGCTGGTGATGACGGTGCGTTCGAGCGCGCGCTCGATCCCGACGGGCGAGCGCGCCGAGCGGAACGCGGCGATCTGATGATGGCCGTAGAGGTTCTCGGCCACGCCATAGCGCAGCGTCAGCGGGCTGTCCCTGAACAGCGCGTCCAGCGTGGCCACGTCGTTGCTCGTCAGCGCCTTTTCATAGGTCGCGAAGGCGGCCTCGACTTCGGCAAGCACGGCAGGGTCGTTGATCTTCATGAAAGGCGTCTCCAAAGGCCATGGCCGGTTTCGGCGCTGCATGCGCAACGGCATCTTGCACCGTCACATCGGCGGATGCGGAATCGCGGTCAGCAGCTCTCTGGTGTACTCGGCTCTCGGGTTGCCCAGAACCTCTTCTGCGGTACCTTCCTCGACGATCGCGCCGCTGCGCATCACGATCACCCGGTCGCAGAGCAGCCGCACCACATTCAGGTCGTGCGAGACGAAGAGATAGCTCATGCCGAGCCGCCCCTTCAACTCCTCCAGCAGGTTCAGGACGACCGCCTGGACGGAAACGTCGAGCGCCGCTGTCGGCTCGTCCAGGATGACGAGGTCGGGGTCGAGCGCGATCGCGCGGCCGATGCCGACGCGCGCCTTCTGCCCGCCCGAGAGCTGATGCGGGAACCGGTCGATCAGCTCGGCCGGCAGGCCGACAAGCCGCGCCAGGTCCTCGCAGCGCGCCCGCAGCGCATCGCGGCCGCGGATCGCGCCCATCCGCATGATCGGGTCGGCAATCGCCCGCTCGGCAGTGAAGCGCGGGTTGAGGCTGTCGGTCGGGTCCTGGAACACCATCTGGATGCGCCGGCGCTGGGGCGAGGCCGCAAACTGCCGGGCGGGGATCGCGCCGATATCGCTGCCGTCAAAGACGATCCTGCCGCCACTCGGGTCGATCAGCCGCGTGATCATCATCGAGGTCGTCGACTTGCCGCAGCCGGATTCGCCGACGAGCCCGAGCGTCTCGCCGCGCGCAATTGAGAAGCTGATACCGTCGACGGCGCGGAAGCCGGGCTTCCCAGGCTCCGCCTTGCCCATCAGCCTGGCRAGGAACGCCCCCGTAGCCGGGCGCGGATACTCCTTCACCAGCGCCTCGACGCTGAGCAGCGGCCCAGGGGCCGCTTCGCCTCGCGCCGCGCCAGAGGAGGTGGGGACAGGCGAGGGGGCGGGCGCTGTCTTGGGCACCGGCTCCGCCTTCGGCGGTTCGGTCAGCAGATCGGCGAGCGACATGCCGATGCGCGGCGTCGCCTGCATCAGCCGGCGGGTATAGGGGTGCTGCGGATTGCGGAAGATCTCACTGGCCGCGGCCGTCTCGACGCCGCGGCCCTTCTCCATGACCACGACCTTGTCGCAATAGGCGGCAGCCAGCCCGAGATCATGGGTGATCAGGATCGTCGACATGCCGCGCTCGCGGGTGAGCTCGACGATGAGATCCATCACCGCCTTCTGCGTGGTGACGTCGAGCCCCGTGGTCGGCTCGTCGGCGATCAGCAGCTGCGGCTGGCAGGTGATGGCGAGCGCGATCACCACGCGCTGGCACATGCCGCCCGAAAGCTCGAACGGGTAGGCATCGTAGCGCTCTTCGGGCCTTGCGATCCTGACGCGCGTCAGGGCCTCGATCGCCTTCTCCCTGGCGGTCGCGCGCGTCGCCTGGACATGTTGCAGCAGCACGTCCTCGATCTGCCGTCCGACCTTGCGGATCGGGTTGAGCGCGGCGCGCGGGTTCTGGAAGACCATCGAGATCTCGCGCCCGCGCAGGTCGCGCATCTGCGCCTCGTCGGCGGCGACGAGATCGACGCCTGAGAACGAGATCGAACCCTCTGCGACCCGGCCGGCCCGGTCGAGAATGCGCACCACGGCATAGGAGGTCACCGATTTGCCCGAGCCGGACTCGCCGACGATCGCGACCGTCTCGCCCTTGGCGACGCTGATATCGATCGATTTCACCGCCTGCACCGCCCCACGGCGCGTGGCGAATTCGACGGTGAGGTTCCGGATCTCGAGCAGCGGGATCGTGGCCAAGGTCAATTCCTCCGCTGGGGATCGACGAGATCGCGCACGCCGTCGCCGAGCAGGTTGAAGCAGAACACCGCGATCATCAGCGCCAGGCCGGGGAAGAAGGCGATCCACCATTCGCCGGAGACGATGAAGCTCGCACCCTCGGCCACCATGATCCCCCATTCCGGCGTCGGCGGGCGTACGCCAAGGCCGATGAAGGAGAGGCCGGCCGCGTTCAGGATCGCGTAGCCCATGGTCAGCGACATCTGCACAGCCATGATCGGCATGATGTTGGGCACGATCTGGGTGAGGAGCAGCCGCCAGTCGGAATTGCCCGAGAGCCGCGCCGCCTGCACGAAACCCGCCTCGCGCCGCACATTCGCCTCGGCCCGCGCCACCCGCGCATAGAGCGGGAAATTGATGATGGCGGTCGCAATCACGATATTGGTGACGCTGTTGCCGAGCGCCGCGACGATGCCCATCGCCAGTACGAAGAGCGGGAAGGCCATGATCGTGTCGGCGATGCGACCGACCAGCTTGTCGACCCAGCCGCCGAAGAAGCCGGCGCTGACGCCGGCGAGCCCGCCGAGCAGGAAAACGAGCGCGACCGAGGCGACCGCAATGGTGAAATCGAGCCGCGTCGCGGCGATGACCCGGCTGAAGATGTCCCGCCCGAGCTGGTCGGTGCCGAACCAATGCGCCGCGCTCGGGGCCTGGAGTGCCGCATTGGTGTTGCTCGCCAGCGGGTCGTAGGGCACGAGCGAGGGACCGAAGATCGCCGCGAGCACGATCAGCCCGAACAGCAGGAAGGCGAAGCCGGTGATCGGGTTTTCCGAGACGACATGGCGCGCATGGGCCCACAGGCTCGTCGCGGGCGGCGCCTCGAAGCGCAGGGCGGGCGTGGCGGCGGGGTCGAGCTTGCTCATGTCGTTCACGGGCCTCACCCTTCCAGCCTGACGCGGGGATCGATGACGCCGTAGAGCAGGTCGATCAGCAGGTTCAGCACGACGTAGAGGATCGCCATGGTCAGCACGAAGCCCTGGATCGGCGCGTAATCCGAGGCGATCAGCGCCTCGACCGCATAGGAGCCGACGCCCGGCCAGGCGAAGACCTTCTCGACCAGGACATTGGCGCCGAGCAGGAAGGAGAACACCATGCCGAGCGTGGTCACGACGGGCAGCATGGCGTTGCGAAAGGCATAGGTGCCGATGACCTTGGCATTGGTCAGCCCGCTGGCGCGCGCGGTGCGGACGAAATCGGCGCCGAGCACAGCCAGCATCGAGGCGCGGGTCATCCGCGTGATCGGCGCCAGCGAGAAGATGCCGAGCGTGACCGCCGGCAGGATCAGTTGCGCCAGCGCGGCACGAAAGGTTTCGACATGCCCGGCAAGCAGGCTGTCGATCAAGAACAGCCCGGTGATGCGCGGCGGTTCCGAGGCGAAGACATCGAGCCGCCCGAGAGGCGCCGGCGACCAGCCGAGCAGGAAATAGAAGGCATAGACCAGCAGGAGCCCGGTGAAGAACACCGGCAGCGAGACGCCGGCCGTCGCCACCACGCGGCAGAGATGGTCGATCCAGGAGCCCTGCTTCACCGCGGCCAGTACGCCGAGCGGCAGGGCGACCGACATGGCCAGCAGCAGACCCGCAAGCGTCAGCTCGGCGGAGGCGGGCAGCCGCGCCGCCAGGTCGGCCGTCACCGGCTGGCCGGTGGTCAGGGACTGGCCGAGATCGCCCTTGGCCAGCGCCGTGACATAGGAGACGAACTGCACCGGCAAGGGCTGGTCGAGCCCCAGCTTGCTGCGGATTTCGGCAATGGCCTGCGGCGTCGCTGCGGGCCCGGCGAAATAGGCTGCCGTGTCCCCCGGCAACACCCGCGTCAGCAGGAAGGTGACGATGATCACGCCGATGACCGACGGGATCGTCGTCATCAGCCGCCCGCCGATCATGCGAAGCATTGTGCAGCCTCCTTGCCGAAATCCGGCGAAGTCGCCGCCGCCGCCGTTGCGTGCGGGGYGGCGGTGCGCTGGGCGCTCAGCCCTTGGTCAGGTAGCGGAAATCGGGCTCGCGGCAGGGCTGGAACTGATAGCCGCCGATCGCCTTCTGGAGCGCCACGTCATGGGTCGGCTGCGCGATCGGCACCATCGGCACCTCGCGGTTCACCAGCTTGATGAAGTCGACGACATTAGCGTCATAGGCTGCCTTGTCGGGCGCGAAGCGCGCGGCGTCGATCAGCTTGTCGAGTTCCGGGTTCTGATAGGCGGCGATGTTGAAGATCGAATTATTGCCGTGCATCGTCCAGAACAGGTAGTAATCGGGATAGTCGAGCCAGCCGGCGAAGCGGTTCAGCACCATCGGATTGGTCTTCTTGGCGATCTCGGTACGGAAATTCGCGCCCGGYACCTTGTTGATCTCGACGGTGATTCCGATCGCGCCGAGCGCCTCCTTGATCAGCACCGCCATCGGTTCGGCGACCGTCGCATTGCCGGCGTCGAAATACAGCGTGGTCGAGAAGCCGCCGCCGGCTGCATCGACCAGCGCCTTGGCCTTGGCGACGTTGGATGTGTAGGGAAAGGGCTGCGGCCAGGTGACCTTGGGCGTCTCGGGCCCGCCCGACATGTCGACGCCGCGGCCGAACAGCGAGGCCTGCAGCAGCTTCTCATAGGGCATCACCCAGGCCACGGCCTGGCGCAGGCGCACATCCTTGAACGGCCCGACCTGCGTGTTGAGGTAGCAGCCCCAGACACCGTTGGGGATCGGCACGCCGACGACATTGACCTTGCCGGCATCGAGCAGGTCCTTGAAGTCCTTCGGTGGCAGCCCGTAGGAGACATCGGCATCGCCGCGCTCCATCAGGGCCCGGCGGGTCGAAGGCGAGGCGATGTCGCGCGCAATGATGCGGCGAAGCTGCGGCAGCTTGCCGGAGGTCCAGGCATCGTTCCGGACATAGATCGTCTCGACGCCGGGTTTCCAGCTCTCGACCTTGTAGGCGCCGGAGCCGGCGACGTTGTTCTTCAGCCACTCCTTCGCATGGGGATCGCCGCCGCCATTCTTGATCGCGAGCTCGGAGTCGAACACGAAGGGGATGGTGACCGCGAGGTTCGGCAGCGTCATCTTGTCCTTGCGGACGAAGTCGACTCGGAAGGTCTTGTCGTCGACGACGACGAACTGCTCTGGCTTCTCGAGCGAGCCGGCATTCATCTGCGTGGTGGCGAACCCCCCGATCGTGCAGGCGCGGTCGAGCGACCATTTCACATCGGCCGCCGTGACCTTGCGGCCGGAATGGAAGGTGGCGTCGCGCAGCTTGAAGGTGCAGCTCATGCCGTCCGAGGCGACCTGCCAGCTCTCGGCCAGTTCGCCCTCGAGCTCGCCCATCGCGATCGTGTTGCCGCCGCCGCCCGGGATCGGCACCGGCTTGAAGCGCAGCAGCCGGTCATAGCAGTTCAGCGCGACGCCATTGACCGGCTGCGACGAGCCGATGCCCTGCATGTCCAGGCTGTTGGGCCCATATTCCTGCACCAGCAGCAATGTCTCGGCCCGGCTGGGTGTCTGTGCCCCGAGCTTGCCCTGCGCGACGAAGGGGGCAGCAAGGCCGGCTGCGATGGCGGTGCGGCGAGTGAGCATCGGCGAGAGATCCTTGTTTTGCCAGTCGGGATGTCGCGGCGCGCCGGCCCGCCGGGAACAGGCCGGCGGGCGGGGCAGAGCGCCCTGCGGCCGGGCCGCGAGGGCAATCCGTTCCGCGCCTGTCGCGGCTCGGATGGTGCTCTGTCCTGGATGCGGGTCAGCAAAGGCGCACATGGGCGCCAGTCAAGCACGTAGCGTGCCAAGACTTAGGCGATTGAAATCTCTTGTAAAATGCCGGCGTGGGCAGCCGCCCTCGTCATGTTGCATGCAATGACTGGTATTCAGGCTATTTAGTGGGCAATTATCTCTGCTGCCGCGCACTTGTGCTTATCAGCGCAGCGTTGATGCCGATCTCGGCCGCGTCGAGGATGGCCGGATCCGATGCCGGATCGGCGGCCAGGCCTGCGGCGTAGCCGGATAGATTGGTGCTCCAGACCAGGATGGTGTCGAGGCGCGATCGCGCGGCCAGGGTCCTTGCCTCGGCGAGCAGCCTGTCGCCGGTAAGATGCGCGGCATCGAGATTATTGGTGATGCCGAGCCAGAGATGCTCGCGGATGTCGACATCCCCACGGCGAAACTGCCCGGCGACATGCAGCGATTCCGCTTCGTCGCCCTGCGTGATCAGGCCGACGCGCCGGCCCGGCTCTGCCCCGAGGAGCGCAAGGGTCGCGAGAGCGGTGGTGACCGCCGGGATGCCCGTCTTGTCCTCGATCCGCCGGCACAGGTCGCGATCGGCGGCAAAGCCCAGCGCCGCGCCCCGCGTCGCGTTCCAGCAGATCGTATCGACGCGGGCCTCTTCCAGCAGCATCGCAGCGGTGTCGAAGGGTTCGAGCCTGTAGCCGGCAGCCGGCGCGGCCGCGACGATGCCGTCATAGGGCACCCGGGCGATGCAGCAATCTATCTCCGGAGTTCCAGCCAGCAGAYGGGCCGCCACGCGCTCGACGACCCGGTTGGAGGAGGGAACGATCAGGCCGATGGCGCGGCGCGCGGAAGCAGTCTCGGGCATGGCAGGCAGCGCGTTTCCGACGGGAGCGGGGGCGATCAGCGTCCGGGCTCATGGCCGGAAAGTAAAGCCTCGTTGCGCGCCTTGGCCATCAGTCACCGGTCCCGCTGACCACAAGAGGGATTGCCTCGATGCCCGTCGCGCCAGGGCTAGCAGGGCTTGCGTCAAGCGTTGCGCCCGGCGCGCGGGCGGGAGCCTGCGACAGGCAGGGCGAGCGGGCGATATTCGCAAATGGGCACGACAAACAACTCCGGTCTCACATACTCTCGCTCCAGTGGTACGAAACCGGGCCATCATACCCGGCCACCGGATCGCTCGCCGGAAACGCCAGGCGGGCGATTGCCCGGCGGATCGGCGCTGTTGCTTCGGTCCGCACGATGTCCCCCGACTGCCCCGGGGGATAGGCGCCGATCACCAGTAAGTCCTGCGATGCCCGCAAGCATCGATGTCCCGTTCCCGCCGGCAGCAGGACGACATCTCCGGCGGCAACCTCGATCTCACGGCCTCTTTCTCCCCCTAGGAGCAGTGTCGCCTTGCCGGCGGCTATCCCGAGAGCCTCGTGCCCTTCGGTGTGATAGTGCTGGAAGTCATAGATGCCGCTGCGCCATTGCGGGGGCCAGCCATTCCCTTCGAAACGCTCTTCCATGAGGGTCGCCATATCCGCGGCTTCGGCGGGAAACGCAGCCACGTAGAACAGCACGGGCAGGCGCGGATTATTCGGCACGGTGCCGTGCTCCTCGAAATGAAACGCCGTGACGATCGCCATGTCGTGCCCCGCGGAACTCGGCGGCATAACGCTGGGAATGACCCATCGTTCCCGGTCCGGCGGTACGTCCCGGCGGCGCGCAGTCCGGGACGTACCGCGCATTGGTGCATTCGGTCCTCAGTGGGCGCTTTTTGCTCGGGATCGCTCGTGCGGAGCAGCCTTAGCCTCGTCGCTGCCAGCGTGCTCGCAGCCTCGCCCACAGGTTCATGGCAGCGTGGACAAAGCGCGCCATGGGTTTGCGCAAGGGCGCGATATCCGMTGCGATCAGTAGCAGGCCGAGCGGCAGCATCCAGAGCCCGAGCACGGGCAGTATCGAGAAGATGCCCCCGACCACGAGGATGAGGCCCGCGGGGAGGCGGGCCCAGCGCGAGGCGGGATGGCGCAGCCAGCGCAACAGGGAGGCGAAACCCTGCGGAACCTCCCGCTCGATGCGCTTGAAGGCCAATCGGAGCTCATGTTTTCCGTCGCTCATCATCTCTCCGGTCCAAAGTTGGTCGGATAACGCATGGCGGAGCAACGTGTTCGCCACGGGGCGGCGCATGGCCCTCGGCCGGGCATTCCTGGCGGATGGTGCCTCGCCGGTCTTCTTCACGCCTGCATCGGAACAGCCTGTCGGGGGCGGCGTTGGGGAAGGGGTGATAGCGAAGGAGACCCCATGAGAAACGGCCAGGAAGCTCAGATTGGGGCGCGCGATTCAGCGCAACGGGGCCCCGACGGCCCTTTCTCACCTTCGCCTGTGCCGCTCAAGGCGGCTGGGCCGGCAGGCCCTGATGCCGTCGAGGCGGCCGGCACGCGCGAGCGCGTACGGCGTAGCGACCTTGATACCCCCGGGCGGGAATAGCCCTRTGGAGCTGTTTTCATGGGCTGAAGTCGACCTGATCTTCAGGTTGTTGGCGGGGACCGCCGCGGGCATAGCCGTCGGCTGGGAGCGCACGCTCAAGCAGAGCAGTGCGGGCATTCGCACATTCGGTCTGGTCGGACTTGGAACGGCAGCGGCAGCTGGGATCTTCGGCGAACCGGATCAGGCCGATGCGGCAAGCCGTGTCGTGCAGGGTGTTCTGACCGGCATCGGATTTCTGGGCGCCGGGGTGATCGTCCTTCGCGATCGGGAAATGACCCCGAGGGGGCTCACCACGGCTGCGGCCATCTGGGTGACGGCCGCTCTCGGCTGCGCTGCCGGCCTGGGCGACTGGAAGATCGTCGTGACCGCAACGGGCCTCGCATTGCTGCTGCTGGCGATCAATCACTCGATCGAGCGCTCGCTTGGGCGCGCGACTTCGGTGATCAGCTACACGATCTCCAATCTGGTGGCTCAGCTGGGCTTCCCGCTGTTCGACCGGGATTCCACCCGGAAGCCGATGCTGAAGGAAGCGGGGCGGACCGTGGCGCGAGCCGGCTGCGCGCCAAGGCTCAGGGCCTGCCGTGCGCCCGGATGCACTGGCCAACCGGCGCGCGCAGGTTGAGGTTTTCTGCCAGCCGGGCGGCTGCCATGACCAGCTTGATCGACTGGTCCCGGCCTTAGGAATGCGCCGTCAGGTCGGCGCTGCGGCCTTCGTTGACAGGCATTCCATGAGCGGTTAGCTCTTAATCTAATACGTATTAGATTCCAGGAGAAGGCGTTGCCGCGCGAGCAGAAACCATCGAAGCGACCGGGAGCCGCGACCAGCACCGATGTCGCGAAGCGTGCGGGGGTTTCGCAGGCGACGGTTTCGCTGGTGCTCAATGGCGCAAGTGGGCGCGTCGGTCTCTCCGAGGCCACGCAGCAGCGTGTGCGCAAAGCCGCCGCCGATCTCGGCTACACCCCGAATTCCGTTGCACGGAACCTGAGGCAGCGGCGCACCAACACGCTCACCTTCATCACCCCCGATATCGGCAATCCCTACTCGGCCGAGGTGATCGGCGCCGTGCAGCAGGTGGCGCAGGAGCGCGGCTATCTGCTCGACGTGCTCGTTGCGGAAGACGAGGCGGCCAAGCTCAAGGCGATCGCGCGGCTGCGCGGGGGCGTCTCGGACGGCGTCATCACCTCGGCTCCAACGCGGGCGATCTGGGACGCGTTGAAGGAACTGGCACGCCACGGCGTCCCCTGTGTCGCGCTGCAGGATCAAGGCGACGGTACCGAAATCACCTCCGTCGGCGTCGATCTCGAGGGCGGGGGCTACATGGCGACGCAGCACCTGCTCGCCTGCGGCTATCGGCGGATCGGCCATATCTCGGGCCAGCAGCGGCATCCCCTGCGCGAGCGGGAGCGTGTGCACGGCTATCGTCGGGCGCTCCTCGAAGCCGGTCTGCCGCCGCGTCCGGATTGGGAAATCGAGGTCGCGAACAGTCCGGAAGGAGGCGTGAAGGCGGTGGAGCTCTTGCTCGCCTTGCCGCAGCCGCGGCCCGAAGCGCTTTTCGTGTTCAACGACCAGATGGCGATCGGCGTGCTGCACGGCTTGCGTCGTCACGGCCTGCGCGTGCCCGAGGACATGGCCGTGGTCGGCTTCGACGGCATCGCGCTCGCGGCTTTCACGGTTCCGGCGCTAACGACGGTGGAACACCGCCGGCTCGAGCTCGGCCAGCAGGCGGCGACGAGCCTCATCGACCAGCTCGAGGGCGGGGAAAGCCCCGTTCGGTACACGCAGCTTCCGGTCCAGYTCGTGATCCGGGAATCCTGCGGCGGCCTGAAGGGTGGTGGCCTGCCAGCCTAGAGCCCGTGACCAACAACACCAAAAAACCAAGCCGCGAAAAGCGGTGATGATCCAGGGAAGGAAACAGGGATGACGAACCTCAACGGAACAGGCACGGTTTTCTCTCGGCGGCATATTCTGGGCGCCGGGCTCGCTCTCTCGGTCGGGTCGGGGAGGGCGGCGCGGGCCCAGGCGCCGGTGAGCCTCAATTTCGCGGTCTGGGGCAACCGGGCGGAGGAGGACGCTTTCCGCCGGCTGATCGCGGGCTACACCGCGCAAAACCCGCATGTCTCGATCCGGCTGGAGCTCAGCGGATCCTCCGGCCAGCTCTATCAGCAGGTCGATACGCGCCTCGCCGGCCGGCAGGCCCCCGATCTGGTC
>NZ_JBFTZN010000177.1:0-27914 GCF_056406775.1 Allobosea sp. P1_A7 | reverse complement strand
CTGGAGAGAAGATACCGCGCGGCGCGAGGCGCGCGCGTCTCCGTCGACTGGTCTTGCTTGGCCATGGTCAGTTCCCGCTCTCGTAATTGTTCTTGGTCAAGACTTGCTGTGGTCGCTAGGCCTGCGCTGTGTCTCCCGCGCAGGCCCGGCTGAAAGGCTCAGGCGGCTTCGGGCCGCGGCTGGATCGGCGGCTTCACCTCGGCCGGGATCGGGCAGATATAGGGCGTCCTGGTCGTCCGCTCCTGGTGATCCTTCTTGGCGCGCGCCAGCAGCGTCTCGTCGCTCATCACGTCGACGGCCGTACCGGCCATGATCTTGGCGGCATGAACCATGCCCTTATGCGCGGCCGGGGCCTTGCCTTGCGCCGTGATCTGCCAGGAATGGCCGGGCGTGCCGATGGCATGCGTCGCGACGCGTGCCTGGATGGTCGGCACCTTCCAGCTGACATCCGCGACGTCGGTCGAGCCGACCATCGGCACGCCTCTGGCATCCCTGGGGATCACGAAATCGCAGAGCGGGGTGTTCTCGCGCGGCGCGACGCCGGTGCGGCGATAGTCGTTCAGGATGTCGGCCTCGCTCAGCGTCGCCTGGATCTGGGCGGCGTAGGCGCGGTCGGCATCGTCGAACGGCACGGGCCCGAGACGCTGGATGTTCTGGAACATCGCCTCTTCGAGCGGCGTATTGCCGAGCATGTTGGAAACCGCGCTCATGATCGAGATCGAGACCTTGGTCTCGGTCATCAGCGCCGCCCCCTCGGCAACTTTCTTGACCCGTTCATTGAGTTCCAGCATGCCCGCGAGGTCGCGGGCGCGGATCGCATAGCGCACCTTTGCCGAAGCCTGCACGACGTTCGGCGCGATACCGCCGGAATCGAGCATGGCATAGTGGATGCGGGCATCCGACGGCATGTGTTCGCGCATGTAGTTGACGCCGACATTCATCAGCTCGACGGCATCCAGTGCGCTGCGTCCCAGATGCGGCGCCGCCGCCGCGTGCGAAGCGCGGCCGGTAAAGTGGAAGTCCATGCGCGTATTGGCGAGCGACAGCGCCTCGTCGACCCGCGTCATCGACGCCGGGTGCCAGGTGATGGCCACATCGACATCGTCGAAGGCGCCGGCACGAACCATGAAGGCCTTCGCTGCGCCACCCTCTTCCGCCGGGCAGCCGAAATAGCGCACCCGCCCGGGGCGCCCCGTCTCGGCAAGCCAGTCCTTGAGCGCGGTCGCGGCCAGCAGCGCGGCCGAGCCGAGCATGTTGTGGCCGCAGCCATGGCCATGTCCGCCACCCTCGACCGGGCGCGGCTCGGCGATATTCGCCTCCTGGCTCAGGCCGGGCAACGCATCATATTCGCCGAGGAAGGCGATCACCGGGCCGCCCTCGCCCGCTTCGCCCATCACCGCAGTCGGAATGCCGGCGACATTCTCGGTCACGCGGAAGCCCTGTTCCTTCAGCATCGCCGTATGCTCGGCGACCGAGCGGTACTCGGTATAGGCGATCTCGGGCATGCCCCAGACCCGGTCGCTCAGCGCCTCGAAGGGCTGCCGCTTGGCATCGACCAATTGCCAGATCGTCTCTGAATTACGCATGGCGTCCTCTCGTATTCCAGATGCTGTCACAGATGCTTACGCAGAAAGCGTGCGACGGCCCCGAAGACCGTGCGCCGGTTCTCGATCCGGGCGAAGCCATGGCCCTCATGCGGGATGCGGACATACTCGACCGGATGGCCGCGACCGCGCAGCACCGAATAGATCATCTCGCTCTCGCCGGGAGGCACACGCGGATCGTCGAGCCCCTGCGCGATAAACAGCGGCGCGCGAATATGGCCTGCCTTGTGGATCGGCGAGAAGCGGATCAGGTCGTCCCGATCGGCAACGAGATCGCCATATTCGACCGCGCGCAGATACTTGCGCCACGGCCCCGTGGTTTCGAGCATCGTCAGGAAATTGGCGATGCCGTAGAACTCGACGCCGACCTTCCACAATTCGGGTTGTTCGGTCAGCGCGGCGAGCACCATGAAGCCGCCATAGGAGCGCCCATAGACCGCGACGCGCTCGTCATCGACCTCCGGTTGTTCGCGCAGCCACAACCGCACCGCCTTGAGGTCCGCGACACTGTCCATGCGCAGATGCTTGTCGTCGAGATGCTGGTAGGCGCGGCCATAGCCGGTCGAGCCACGCACATTGGGGGCGACGACCATGATGCCCTGGCTCAGGAAGAACTGCAGATCGGCCCGGAAGATCGGCGTCCACTGCGCTTCCGGTCCGCCATGTACCACGACCACGGCCGGGTAGCCGCCCGCCGGAGCCTTGCTCCGCGGCCGGTAGACGAAGAAGGGCACTTCGAGACCGTCAAAGCTCGCGACGCGCTCGACGCTGGGCTCGACAAAGCTGCTTGAATCGAGACCTGCCTTGGATGCATCCGTCAGCCGCGTTGCCGTGCGCGTAGCCACATCGAAGCGCCAGATATCGGGAGACGAGGTCGCACCATCGAGCGGGAAGACGAGGCCGCTGCCATCGGGAACCCAGGCCACCGAGCCGATGGTCCCGCGCGGCAAGCCGGCGACCTCGAACTCCTCGGCCGTCGCGAGATCACGAATGAAAACGCGGTTCCAGCCTTCCTCGTTCGCCACATAGGCGAGGCGGCCCTGGTCGGGCGCGAGCGCGATCGCCTCGATATCCTGCTTCTCCCGCTCGACGATCCAGGTGACGCGCCCCTCGGCCAGTGCACAGAAGGCGACACCGAGATGCTCGCGCCCCTGATCGGACACGAAGAAGAAGCCGCTGCCATCCTTCTTCATGCGGCTGACGACATAGCGCGCGCGGCCCTCATGCGGCAGCAATGGCGTGAGGCTGCCAGTCTCGAGATCGAGGCGATGCAGGTCCTGATCGCTCATCGAACGCGTGGCGTTGGCGACGAGCAGCGACTTGCCATCGGGGAAGAAGGCGACCGCTTCACGATAGCCGGAGCCTTGATGGACGCGCTTGGCGGTGCGCGTGGCGAGATCCATGACGTGGACGTCCATATGCTCGCAATCGCGGGCATTGGAGGTGAATGCGATGCGTTGTCCGTCCGGCGCCCAGGCGCCCCAGGCATGAACGACCGTCGGATCGTCGGTAAGCGGCTCAGGCACTCCCGAGGCGCCCGGCACCAACCAGAGTTGGTGCCGCTCGTCGCCACCGCAATCCATGGTGAAGAGGAGGTCGCGGCCCTTGGGGTTGAAGGAGATCGCGCCGATCGGCTCCGGCATATCGGTCAGGCGCCAGGGCGCTCCGCCCGCGAGCGGCCGCAGCCAGATCTGGTGCGTGCCACTCTCGTCGCTGAGATAGGCCAGCAATTCGCCATCGGGCGCGATGGCGGGGCTCTTTGCGCTCCGGACCTCGAGATAGGGCTCGATGCCGATGCGAATCTGGTTTGCGGCCTCGTACATGGGCTCTCCCTCAGGCCGCCTGGGCCAGCATCACATCGCGCAACCGGTCCGTTGCCTCGCGCAGGGCTTGCGACAACGCCGGCGCATTCGGCGTCGCTGCGTGGTTCGCCTCGGTCACGATCGTGAACCGGGCTTCGGGCCAGGCCTTTTTCAGCTGCCAGGCCGTGCTCATCGGCGTCACCGTATCGTAGCGTCCCTGCACGATCTCGGCCGGCAAATGGCGGATGCGACCGATGTCGCTCAGCAATTGGCCGGAGGGAAGGAAGGCCCCGTTCATGCAGTAATGCGTGAAGATCCGGGAGATCGCGAGCGCGGCGTCAGTGTCGGTCAGCGTCGCGACATGGTCCGGGTCGGGCAGGAACGTCTGGGTCTGCGCCGAAAAGGTCCTGAGGCTGACGGCAGCGGCAGCGCGCAACCCGGCATCGTCGCTGGTCAGGCGCTTGTAATAGGCCAGGAGCAGATCATGGCGCTCCGCCTCCGGCACGAATTCGGCAAAAGCCTCCCAATGATCTGGGAAGATCATACGCGAGCCCTGGAACCACCAGTCGATCTCCGAGCGCTGCGCCATGAAGATGCCATGCAGACGGAACCCGAGACAGCGCTCGGGATGGCTCTGGCCGTAGGCGAGCCCAAGACAGCTGCCCCAGGACCCGCCGGTGACGAGCCAGCGCTCAATGCCAAGATGGCTGCGGATACGCTCCAGATCGGCGATCAGGTCCTGCGTCGTGTTGCCGTCGAGTTCCGCATGCGGGGTCGATTTCCCGGCACCGCGCTGGTCGAAGGTCACGATATTGAAGACGGCAGGGTCGAAGGTCCGGCGCTGGGCTGGCTTAGTGCCGCCGCCCGGACCGCCATGCAGAAAAACGACCGGAATGCCGTCCGGATTGCCGCTGGTCTCGACATGGAGTTCATGCGCGCCCCCCACCGCAAGCCGAAAAGCGCGGTAAGGCTCAAGCGCGGGGTAAAGAACGTCATCGTAGGCCGACACGCCTTGCTCCAACGAAAAACGCGCTGAAGCCAGCGCTCAACCATCTCGATGACCTAACGATGCCACGCTCGGCCCGATGCTGGCTAATGCAATTTGGGTTCGATGTTATGCGCCTGTGGAATAGTTTTGCAGCATATCCGTCCCCGATCTCCTGTTGCCTTGGGCGCCGCGGCCAGCCGCGCGGGCAGGCTCTTATTTCCGCTGAGGCAAAGGCCCTCGCCATGTCCCCAGCAGCATATCGAGAAAGCGCTCCGCAGCCGGAGCGAGGCGAACGCCGCGGCGACGCACCACGCCAATGGTCCGCGAGACCTCCGGATCGCGGATCGGGCGCGTCACGATGATGGGATGCTCTCCGGTCGGCGTTGCAAGGCGCGGCAAAACCGAGATGCCAAGCCCGGCTTCGACCAACCCCAGCGAGGTCGACAGATGCGTGACTTCGAAGGACCAGTCCAGCCGCACACCGACCCGCACCAGGGCCGCGTCGAGGATGGCGCGATTGCCGCTCGCCCGGCTGACGGTGACCAGTGGATGCCCTTCGAGATCGGCCCAGGCGAGCGATGGCTTGCTCGCCAGGGCATGGTCGCGCCGGCAGGCGAGGACGAACGGGTCTTCGAGCAGCGGCTCGAAGTTCAGATCGGGATCGGAGCCGCCGAGCAGATTGATGCCGAATTCGACCTCGCCGCGCGCCACGCTCTCCAGGCCGTCATTGGCCGAGAGGTCGAGGATCCGAAACCGAATATTGGGATACTGCTCCGAGAACCGTGCGATAACCGAGGGCAGGAAGTAAAACGCGGCCGTCGGCACACAGGCGAGCGCGATCTGCCCTGCTCGCCTCGTGCCAAGATCGCGCATCGCGAAGATCGATGAATCGAACTCGTCCAGCATGCGCCGCACCAGCGGCAGCATCTCGCGCCCGACCATGGTCAGCGCCACGCGCCGTGTCGTGCGTTCGAGCAGGGCCGCGCCGACCGCTGCCTCGAGCCGCTGGATGCGCCGGCTCAGCGCCGGCTGCGACATGTTGAGGGCCTCTGCGGCGCGGTGGAACCCCTCCAGTTCAACCACCGCGATGAACGCGCGCAGATCAAGCGCTTCGAAATTGATGCTCATGGCGCATCAATAACACCGATCTCTGCATTTCACAGCGGTTTCACGATCTGGGATGAGAGCCCGTCACTCACCGCTGGACGCCGCCCTTGCCCGATCCGCTCAAGCCCACTCATGCACGTGCCCTGCGCATTCCCTGCGTGCTGATGCGCGGCGGCACATCCCGCGGCCCGTTCTTCCTGGAAACCGATCTGCCGGCTGACCCGGAGGCGCGCGACCGCGTGCTGCTCGCAGCAATGGGGTCGCCTCACACGCTGCAACTCGACGGGATCGGGGGCGGCAATTCGCTAACCAGCAAGGTCGCCATAGTCGGCAACGCGTCACGCCCGGATGCCGATATCGATTACCTCTTCGCCCAGGTCGCAGTCGACCGGGCTCATGTCGATCTCGGTCCGAACTGCGGCAACATGCTCTCCGCCATCGGCCCCTTCGCCATCGAGGCCGGCCTCGTGCCGGCATGCGATGGTGAGACGATGGTTCGGATCTACAACCGCAATACCGCCTCGCTGATCGAGGCGGTGGTGCAGACCCCCGGCAAACGTGTCGAGTATGACGGCACAACCGCGATCGACGGCGTTTCAGGCACTGCAGCCCCGATCAAGCTGACCTTCCTCGAAGCCGTCGGCTCCAAGACCGGCTCCCTGCTGCCGACCGGCAAGCCGCGCGAGTTGATCGATGGTGTGCCGGTCACGTTGATCGACTATGCCACGCCGATGCTGCTCGTCCGCGCTACCGATTTCGGCCTTGCCGGTGACGAGATGCCGGCGGAGCTCGACGCGAATACGGCCCTGCTGGCGCGGCTGGAGGAAATCCGGCGCGAGGCGGGCAGGCGCATGGGTCTTGGCGACGTCGCCGGCCGGGTCATTCCCAAGATCGGACTGCTTTCGACGGCCCGCCAGGGCGGCAGCCTGACCTCACGCTATTTCACGCCGGACCGCTGCCATCGCAGCCATGCCGTCACCGGCGCACTCTGCATCGCCGTCGCCAGTCAGGTCGCCGGCAGCGTTGCACAGGAGGTAGGTCTCGCGGACGCCGCCTCGCTGGTGACGATCGAACATCCGAGCGGCCGTATCCAGGTCGACCTCGCTCTCGACGCATCTGGCCAGGTTGCCAGAGCCAGCCTGGTGCGCACCGCGCGCCGTATCTTTGAAGGCCATGTCATCGTCCCCGCCAGCGCGATTGGCGCGCTGCCAGAAGGGACTGCAATCGGAGGAAATTCCCATCATGACACCGACGCGTCGCCACTTCTGCAGCCTGCTGACGACTGCAGCCGCCAGCGCCTGTCTGCCTGAGCTGGCATTCGCTCAGGCAGCATTTCCCGAGCGGCCGATGCGCCTGTTGGTGCCTTACGCGGCCGGCGGCGGAACGGACGCGATCGCGCGTCTGGTCGCCCAGGGCGTTGGAGAAAAGCTTGGCCAGTCGCTTGTCGTGGAGAATAACGGATCGGCCGGCGGCAACCTGATCACCGCACAGGCCGCCACCTCTCCCGCGGATGGCTACACCGTGCTGATGGCCAATCAGGGCCCGATGGTGGTCAACCCGCACCTGTTCAAGAACGTCAAGGTCGATCCGCTGACGGCCTTCGACCCGATCACCCTGATTTCCGCAGCTCCGCTGGTCGTCGTCGTGGCGCAGAATTCGCCCCACAAAACGATCAAGGACCTGATCAGCTTCGGCGAGAAGAATCCGGGCAAACTGACCTACGGCTCTGCCGGCAACGGTTCGGCCAGCCACCTGGCCACCGTTCTGCTGGCGCAGATGGCGCAGTTCACTGCCGTGCACGTGCCCTATCGTGGCGCAGGCCCGGCCCTGACCGACCTCCTCGCCGGCCAGTCCGATTTCATGATCACCACCGTGCCGTCGGTTCTCGGGCTGATCGAAGGCAGCAAGGTGCGCGCGCTGGCGGTGACCGGCAAAGAGCGGGCCAAGCTCTTCCCCGAGGTGCCCTCGGTCGCAGAAAGCGGCTGGGCCGGTTACGAGGCGACAGCCTGGTATGGTTTCGTCGTGCCGAAGGGTACGCCGAAGGATGTCGCTGCGAAGCTCCGCACCGCCACGGTGGAGGCCATCAACGACGCGACCATCCGCAGCGTACTTATCCAGCCTGAGCGTTTCCGGGCCTAGCTCTCGCCTCTTTGCGGCAGGCGAGGCAGCAGGATCGTAAGCAGCCCCAGCAGCGGCAGGTAGGAGCAGACGCGGTAGACGAAGGCGATACCGTGCGTATCGGCGAAGTTGCCGAGCAGGGCCGCTCCAAGTCCGCCCGCGCCAAAGGCAAAGCCGAAGAACACGCCGGCGATCAGGCCGACACGGCCGGGCACGAGTTCCTGCGCGAAAACGACAATCGCAGAGAATGCCGAGGCGAAGATCAAGCCGATCACGACACTCAGCACGCCCGTCCAGAACAGGCTCGCATAGGGCAGCAGCAGCGCGAACGGGATCACACCCAGGATCGAGAACCAGATCACGAAACGCGCCCCGAACCGGTCCCCGATCGGCCCGCCCAGAAAAGTCCCGACTGCGGCTGCCCCAAGGAAGAGAAACAGCATCAGCTGCGCATCGCGCATGCCGAGCTGGAACTGGTCGATCACGTAAAAGGTGAAATAGCTCGAGATGCTGGCCATGTAGACATTCTTGGTCGCGGTCAGCAGCACGAGGATGAGGAACGCCAATGCGACGCGCCCCTGCGGCAACGGCAGCGTGCGACTGACGGCAGGACGGCTGGCATTCTGGCGGCGATGACCGGCATACCAGGCCCCGACCCAGCCGAGCACGATCATGCCCAGCATCGCTATGGCCGAGAACCACGCCACGCTGCCCTGGCCGAATGGCAACACCACGAAGGCCGCGAGCAGCGGTCCGATGGCCGAGCCCATATTGCCGCCAACCTGGAAAAGCGATTGCGCCAGGCCGTGGCGGCCACCGGAGGCAAGGCGAGCCACCCGTGACGCCTCCGGGTGGAAGATTGCGGAACCGAAGCCGATCAGGCTCGCCGCCATGAGCAGCATCGCAAAGCTATGCGCATTGCCCAGCAGGATCAGTCCGGCGCAGGTGCAGGCCATCCCGGCCGGCAGGGAATAGGGCATCGGCCAACGATCGGTCACCATCCCGACGACCGGCTGCAGCAGCGAGGCCGTGACCTGGAAGGTCATGGTCAGCAGGCCGATCTGGACGAAATCGAGAGCGTAGTTTGCCTTGAACAGCGGGTAGAGCGAGGCAAGAAGCGATTGCATCACATCGTTGAGCAGGTGGCAGAAGCTCACCGCCAGCAGGATCGATGTCGTCGTCTTCTCGAAACGGGACCTGGTCCCGGGGAACGCTGCAACCATCTCAATTCGTCTCCAGCGCGGGCCGCAAACATCGGCTTATCGCCGCCATGCCTCTTTACAGAGCGCCTCCTTGACCTGCATTCGTGTTTCGGTCGAATTCTTTTGCGTTTGGGCCAAAGATGAGAAAACTGCCGCAGCATCTGCTCGAGGCGCGCGACGAGGCTCACCGCCGTAACCTCGGATGGATTGCCTATGCCGAGGCCGACATCCTGGTGCACAGCAACGAGGATCCCGCGGGCTACACCATCCCTCTCCATAGCCACCAGCGCATCCAGTTGCTCTGCGTCTTCTCCGGCGTGGTGGCAGTCGCAACCGAGCGCGGCCGCTGGATGATTCCGCCAGGCCACGCGCTGCTGATCCCTCACCATCTCGAGCATTCCGTGGAAATGCTGAGCGATGTCAGCATGCGATCGGTCTATCTTCTGCCCCGGGAGGGCGTCCTGGCCGATCCCGAGCCGGTGGTGCTCGAGGTAACGGATCTTGCGCGCAGCCTCATCATCGAAGCGATCCGCCTGCGCGAGGCGCCCGCCGGAAGCCGCAAGCTCACATTGAGCCTTCAGCTCGTGATGGAAGAGATCGCCTCCCTCGAATCCCGTCCTCTCGGCCTTCCCTTCCCGGCCGACAGGAGACTCGCGGCGCTATGCCGGGCCTATATGGCAGCGCCGTCGGCGAATGCCCGGCTCGACACCTGGGCGGAAGCGCTTGCGATGAGCCGCCGAACTTTCACACGCTTCTTCCTCAGGGAGACGGGCGTCAGCTTCGCGACCTGGCGGCAACAGGCCAGCCTGTTCGCCTGTCTGCCGAAACTCGCGGAAGGCGCGCCGGTGACGCAGATCGCCATGCTGGCGGGCTACGAGAACGTCGCCGCCTTCACCACGATGTTCCGCCGCCTGCTTGGGACCTCGCCGCGCAGCTACATGAAGGCCTCGATCACCGGCTAGGCCCGCGCCGGCTCGCTAGGGCCGCTATGTCCGGTTTCCTTCCGGCAGTGGCGACCTCCAGGACGAGCTGGTGTCGATCCGGGTCGTGGCGAAGCGTTCGCGGAGCCATTTGGCTGCCGGACCGCATGGCCGCTGCTTGTGCCAGATCATCTCGAGCGCGATCGGCCAATCCGCGTCGTCGAATTGAAGATCCGGCGTGATCAGACCGGGGGCGGCCGGCGAATTCGCGATGACATGGTCGGACACGAACGCCCAGCCGATGCCGTGCTTCACCATTTCCAGAATGACCCAGTGGCTTTCCACCCACCAGACCTCGGCGGCAACGCGCAGGCGCCGCTTCTCCGGCCCGTCGCTTCTGGCGGCGACGAGGATCTGCCTGTAGCGCTTCAGCTCTTCCCAATCGACGCGGGCCTTGGCAAGCGGATGGTCCTTGCCGCAAACCAGCTTGAGCGGGACCCATCCGATCGTCTGGAAGCCAAGCTCCGTCGGCAAGACCTCCTGACGCCACATCACGCCGATATCGGCTTTCCCCGCGAGGACCAGCCGGCTCACATCCTCCATCAGCGGAAACAGGATTTCGAGCTCAACATGGGGGAAGTGCCGCGCGAAATCGGCAAAGAGCGCCCCCAGAGCGTGCTCCGGGTAAAGTTCGTCGATCGCGATGACAAGCCGCTTCTCGACATGAGCCTCGAAGCTGCGCGCGACGCCGATGAGGTGTTCGCTGCGATCGAGCACGACCTTGGCCTCGCGCAGCAATCTTTCGCCCGCCGGAGTGAGCACGGGATTGCGCCCGGCCCTGCTGAACAGAGCGACGCCGAGATCCTCCTCGAGATTCGAGACCTGCGTGCTCACGGCTGATTGCGCTTTGCGAAGCGCGCGCGCTGCCCCGGAGAACGAGCCATGCTCCGCTGCCGCGACGAAGGCCCGAAGTTGGTCCAGCGAAACCGTCATCTATCTGATTATCAGATATGATCCAACTTGATGCAATCGAAATGACAGATAGAGAACGCGGCCATCAATCCTAGTGAAGGCCCCTTAGCACATGCGCTCCGTTCGAGACCGAATCCGCCACGCACTCATGTTCGAGGCGATCGGATTAGCCATTGTCATTCCAGCGGGAGCCTATCTGTTCGGCCTGCCGGCGGGCCATATGGGCGTCATCGGCGTCGGCAGCGCAACCGTCGCCACGATCTGGAACTTCCTCTTCAACCTGGGCTTTGACCATGCGATGCAGCGTATGGTCGGCCATACCCATAAGGGTATCGGCACGCGCATCCTCCATGTCGCGTTGTTCGAGGGCGGACTTCTGATGATCCTGCTGCCGCCGATCGCCTGGTATCTCGGCATTACCCTGATGCAGGCCTTCGTGATGGATATCGCGATCGTCGTCTTCTATGTCGTCTACGCCTTCAGCTTCAACCTGGCCTATGATCGGGTCTTCCCGATCCCGGCGAGCCCGGCCTATGCCATGTGACGCTAAGACTGTCGTCGCGGCGTCAGCTCATCATGGCGGCCGCGCGCTCGGCTGAGGACTTCGTCTCCAGCCGGAGGCGAAGGCCGCCCGAGGACGAGTGTGACGGCCCGAAACGCTGATAAATCCGCCGCTGCGGGCGAGCCGGATCGAGGCGCCGTTCAGGCCGCTGTCGGCCCGGCTCGAACAGCCCCTTCACTTGGCTCTGTGCCTGAGGATTGGCGCTAACCGCCAATCTTGAAGGAATAGGTCGTGCTCAATCCGAACGAGAACTGGTCGCGCGCACCAATGGTGCGGACGATCGGCGAGCGCGCGGCATCCTGGAGCAGGCGGTCATAGCGGGCATAGGCCGTGGTCTTCCAGACGTCCGACCATGCATATTCGAGTGCCGCCGCGAGGCCCGCCGATTTGACGCCTCCCGACGGGCTGTAGGCGGCGAGGATGCCGTTCGCCTGCGATTCCTCCGGTGTCACACCAAAGTTCCTGCGCATGTAGGCCTGATTGCCGAACGAAAAGCGCGGACCGCCCGAGAGCTTGAAGCGGCCGATCGGCTGAACCCAGTCGACGAAGATATCGGCGACGATGCCATGATGGCCGTGGAAGCCCTGCCGCACCTCGATGCGGGTCCGCAGCCGGTCCTCGATCGGCCAGAACTCGGCGAAGGCGCCAGCCTCGATCGTCCAGGGCACGTCTCGCATGCCGAACAGTTTTCGATCCGAGCCGGAATAGCGACCCGACTTCAGGTCGCCGACGACGCCCATGCTGAAGCGGCTCGTCTCATACAGGGCGAAGTCCAGCCCCTCGTCGGGTGCGCTGAACCCTTCCGGCTCGCCAACCCGCCGCCAGCTCAGCGACGGCGTGCCCGACGGTCCGTAGGCCTTTGCGCCGTCATATTTGGGACCGATCTGACCCGAGCCGCCGAGCGTCACGATCCAGCCGGAGGCCGGAGTGGGGTTCAGCAGCGCCGGAGCCGGATCGGCCGCGACAGCAACCTGGGATCCAGCGACCAGGCACAGACCGGCGACGGCAAGCTTAGGGTAGGCGGGCACAATCGTCGCTCCTGCAGGACACCCACTCGCTTGCCATATCTGAACTCTGTCGCAAACCGGTAAAGATCGAACCCAGCGTCACTCGACGATTTTTCTGCCGAGTTTCACGTCCAGTTTCTTAATGCGGTGCCACAGGCTGCGCTCGGCAATGCCGAGGAGCCGCGCGGCCTGGACCTGGACGCCGTCCGTACGCCGCAGCGCCTCGATGATGAAGCCGCGCTCGAGCCGCTCGAGTTCGGCATCGAGATCGTTCGGGAGGCGATCGCGCTCGGCGCGCCGCGCGCCACCTTCAAACAAGTCGCGAGGCAGATCCGGGACGTCGATGGTCGGGGACTTCGCGACGATCACGGCGCGCTCGACGCAATTATGCAGCTCACGGATATTACCGGGCCAGTCATGGCCGTCCATCGCCGAGAGAGCGGCCGGGGTAAAGCCGGTCACGCGCTTGCCCATCGCCTCGGCCAGCGTCGCGAGGAAATGGGCGGCGAGGATCGGGATGTCCTCGCGCCGCTCACGCAGGGCAGGCAACTGGATCGGGAAGACGTTGAGCCGATAGAACAGGTCCTCCCGGAACTCGCCGGACGCAACCGCCTGGCGCATGTCCCTATGGGTTGCCGCGATCAGCCGGACATCCACCGTCTGACTGCGGGTGCCGCCGACAGGTTCGAAGCTGCGCTCCTGAACTGCACGCAACAGCTTCGCCTGAACGGCGATCGGCATATCGCCGATCTCGTCGAGGAAGAGYGTTCCGCCATCGGCGGCGGCGAAGCGGCCGACGCGGTTGGCCAGCGCTCCGGTAAAGGCACCTTTCACATGACCAAAGAGCTCGCTTTCGAGCAATGTCTCGGGGATGGCAGCGCAATTGATCGCGACAAAGGGCTTGTTCCGGCGCGGACTGTTGAAATGGATCGCGCGTGCGACGACCTCCTTGCCGGTGCCGCTTTCTCCGTTGAGCATGACCGTGGCGCGCGTCTCACAGACCTCGGTGACCTGCTCGATCACCCTTCTGAAGGGCGGGCTTGTTCCGATCAGATTTTCGAAGCTGTAACGGCCCTCGAGTTCGCCCCGCAGCCGCTCATTGTCGCGCACCACCTCGGCCAGCCGCAAGGCGCGGCGAATGACGGCTGCGACATCCTCCATCTCGAACGGCTTGGCGATGTAGTCGAAGGCGCCCTCCTTCACGAGTTCGACAGCGTCGCGAACCGTGGCAAAGGCGGTGATGACCACGACCGGAACATCCGGCCAGCGCTTGCGCACCTCCTGTAGCAGGGCGCGCCCATCCATCCCGGGCAGGCGCAGATCGGTCAACACGAGGTCGAACCGTTCCTGCTCCAGACTGGAAAGCGCCTCGCGGGCGTTTTCGACGGCGGTCGCGCGATAGCCGAGATCATCCAGCGCAGCCGCCAGAACATCGGCCAGTCGGGTTTCGTCATCGACGACCAGGATGCTGTGGGTCATCCGGGTGCTCCACGCTCCAGCAGAGGCAATGTAATCGTGAACGAGGCGCCCTGCCCCGGCGAGCTCGCATAATGGGCGCGGCCACCATGCGCAGCAGCGACGGATTGCACCTTCGCGAGGCCAAGCCCCGTGCCCTTCGTCTTGGTGGTGAAGAAGGGATTGAAGATCTCGCCCCTGATCTCGTCCGCCACGCCATCCCCCTGATCGCTGATTGTCAGCGAAATCTCTCCATCGGTCGATGTGAGCTCCGCCGTGATCATTCCGCCGGCGGGCATCGCATCGATCGCGTTCAGGACGAGATTCAGGCCCGCCTGATGGAGCTGGTCCGGGTCGCCCGAGATCAGCCCACCCCCGCTATGATCCCTGATGTCGAGGACGACGCCATGACGGTCAAGCTCCGGCATGGCGATCGAGGCCACCCGATCGATCACCGCGCGGAATGGAAAGACCGTCTTGCTCGGCGCCTTGGGCTGAGCGAAGTCGAGAAAGTCCCGCACCAGCGTCTCGATGCGGCGTACCTCCTCAATCACATAACCAAGCATGCGGTCCTCGGCGGCCCCGAGCTTGGCGCGATTGCGCACCACCTCGGTCGAGGTCTTGATGATACCGAGCGGGTTGCGGACTTCATGGGCAATCACCATCGCCGCTTGCCCAAGGGCCGAGAGCCTGTCGCGACGCCGGAGCTCGGTCTCCAGAGCATGCAGCTTGCCGAGCTGCTCCGCCATACCGTTGAAGCCTGCGGCGAGCTGCGCAATCTCGCGCCCGCCGGTTTCAGGAACCCGTTGCTTGAAATCGCCTGCTGCAATCGCCCGGACGCCGCGCGTCAACGCACGCAGCGGCTTGACCAGGATACCCGACATCGCAGCGCCGACGATGATCGAGATGAGGCTACCGAGCAGGAAGATGCCGATGAAGAGCTGGGATGGTCCAAGCTGCTCGAAGAAATCGGCACCGCTCGGCAGCCCGATGAATGCGACAGCCGCCAGCTTGCCATCGATACCGCGGAAGGCGGTGTAGACCGCACGATAGGCGCCGCCATCGGCCTCGCGGTCAAAGATCGTATCCTCGCCCTTCGCCAGGCGCTCACGGATCGCATCGGGTACCGTGCGCGTATCGTCCGGATGGGTCAGCATGACGGATTCGAGGCCCGCGCTGGTCTCGGCGAAGAGCCGGACATCCAGCGAGGTCACCACCTTGATGCTGCCGAGATAGGAATCATCGAGCCAGGTGCCGACAAGAACGTAAGCCGGCTTGTCATTGACCTGGACGCTCTGCACGGCGCCGGCCATGAGGTGCTTTTCATCCCCGGTCGTGATCTTGAAGATGCCCTGGCTCGTTTCGGTGGGCAGGACAGCCGAGGACGTGAAGTCGCGCGAGGTGAACAGCATTTCGCGCCGATCGTCATAGATCGCGATCAGGTCATAGCCGACCGAACTGAGCAGCGCGAACTCCCGCTCGATGGCCTTGGGGCGGCGAAGATCGCCATGGACCGAAGTCTCCAGGCGGTGGCCGATGACGCTGGAGACGCGCTGCGCCTCCTGTGTCGCCTCGGTCACCTCGAGCATGAAGAAGCGCGAGGTCTCGCCGAGCCATTGCTCGACATTCGCCTCAAAGGCGGAGGAGATCAGCCGTGCCGCGACATAGGCAGAGGTCAGCATCGCCGGGACGCTGACGAGCAGGAAGCCGATCACAAGCCTCAACCGCAGCGACGTCTTGCGAATTGGCATCAAGCCGTCTCCAGGACAATGGAAGGCTGCGTTCTGCCCAAGCAGGACGTCCGCTCAGGGTCGCCTCGTCCAGGTGTCGTCATCGCAGATAAAACCACCCAGCACGCACCCCTTTACGACGAGTGTCCTCTGTGACTGCAAGCTGATCGTGGTCTTGTAAGTGCGACCATCCTCCGGATTATACCCCTCCCCTGCAAGCAGCCCCGCCGTACCCTCAGGCCTGAAGCCAGTCAGGACCTGGACACCGAGCAGCGAGCGCCCGCGCAAATTGCTGTTGGGGTTTGATCGGTCGACCCGCTCCTGCTTGAGCCAGACGATCTTGCCGCAGAGCGCCTGCCCGCAGCGCGCGATCGCAATCTCGGACTCGCCATCGGAATCGCGCCAGCGCCCGACGACCTCGCTCATCGGGTCCGCAGCGGCGGCATGCAGTGACGGCATCGCCACCAACGCGGCGAGAACAAGCATTCTAGCGCTAAGTCTGGCCATCGCCATCCTCCTGATCCTCCCAACCCAAAGCAATGACGCCGGCGACGATCAGGGCGATGCCACCGGCTTGAACGGCATCGATCCGTTCGCCGAGCGCAAGCCAGGCGAGCAGAGGCACCGTGACATAGGCGAGCCCGGTCATCGGAAAGGCGCGGCTGAGCGGCATGTCACGCAGGATCAGCATCCAGACGATGAACGTTGCGGCATAGCCGAGCGCCGCCAGCCAGACGCCCGGCAGCGTCGATGCCCTGATCATCATCTGCAGCCCGAAATCCATGTCGGCGAGCCCGTCCGCCCCCCATTTGAAGGCAAGCTGGGTCGCGGTATCGAGCGCAATGAAGACCGTCCAGATCCAAAGCTGGCGCCATGGCACGGGCTGCCGCGAGGTCTCGATCGTGCTCATGCCGCCTGCTCCCTTTCCGCCTGCTCCCTTGCCGGTGTCCGGCGCAGCGCCCGCAGGTCCGGATCGAACCTGTCGAAGGCGAACCAGGGACTGGCCGATTTCAGGGCCCATTGCAGCGCGGCATTCCGGTGCCTGAAGAAGACCGTTGAAGGCACCAGCCGGCTGCCGAAGCGCAGTTTCGACGCATAGGCTGTCTGGCCGGTCTGCAGCCTGGCGATGCCGCGTTCGAGACAGAAACGAACATTCGTCATCCAGCTCACCACATAGAGGTTGTGCTGGCGGGCGAGCGGGTAGCGCATGCCGAGGAACTTATCGATCACCCTGTCATTCTCGATCAGCAGCAGATTGAAGGCGGCGRGCGTCTGGCCCACCCAATAGAGAGCAAAGACGGCGCGCTCGCCGAGCGCCGCCGAGACAGCCTTGAAGTAACCCGGGGGGAGCACCTCCAGATTACCGTAGTCGAGGCCGCTCTCGGCCCGCGTCGACTCGTAGAGCTCGGCGATCTCGCTCTCGATACCCTCGAGCCCATGCCGCATCTCGACCCGGACCTCGCCGGCCTTCGCCAGCTTGCGCCGGATATCCTTGCGCGTGGCAGCCGAGAGCGAGGCGAGATAGTCCGCCTCGCCAGCGAAGGGCAGATCGAGGACCGCGAACGGCAGGCTGCCGACACCAGCAAATCCCCGCGACAGCAGAGCATCACGCAGATCCGATGCACCCTGCGCGGCAACATCCTTCCAGGCCACGACATCGGCCCCCACGCTTCGGGCGTGCTGGTCGAGAATTTCGCCCAGCGCGGCGAATGCGGACGCGGATTGATCCGATCCAAGCCCATTGCGCACGCAGGCATGACAGCGTTCGGCATAGGGCGAGCCGACACAGAGCACCTTGAGGGAGACGAGACGCGGCGCCAGCCTGAACACCGCATCTCCGAAGCGCCGGAGCCCACCCTGAAATGGCGTATCAAGCCGATAGGTGAACAGGAAGAACGGCGCGATGGCACTGATGCCAAGGGCATCCTCGACACAGGCCGCGCCCATGGCGATCCCGCTGCCGCTTCCGGCCAGCGCCTGCTCGCAGGCGCTGTAATAGGCATGGTTTTCGGCTTCGCCGGGGCAGCAGAGATCCCACGCCTCGGGCGCAATCTCGGCGATCCGTTCGAGGATGCGGGCGCGCGGCGCGTTCATTCCGCCGCAACGGCGCAGAGGCTCGCCGGCTCCCGTCGGACCTTGTCTGGAACGGACAGCCGCGCCGCCAGGGCAAGCGAGCGGTCGATCACGACATCGCGCTGCTGGTCGATGGTCACGAGATGATAGCTGTCATTCAGCACGACGGTATCGACGATTCCGCCAAGGCGCCGCTGGATATAGGCCGCATTGGAGAGACCGGAGATGTCGTCCTCGCGCGCCTGCACGACGAGCACGGGACAGGTGATCTCGCCCATCCGGCGGCGCGTGTCCTTGATCAGCGCCCACATCTGCTGAAGCGAGCCCGCGGGCGTGCCCAGGAGGCCGGCCTGCGAGCTGTCCCCGCCGCCCATCGCCCCCACGATCATCGCGCGGGTGCGCTCATCCTTGACGCCATAGGGCTCGCGCTCGACAAAGCGATAGCGGCGGCCCATGGGCGTGTTGATCAGCAGCTTCAGCAGAAAGCTGTACCAGGGGATCGACCAGCCATCGTACCAGAGCGTCGGGGCGTAGAGGGCAAGCCCCTGCACGTCGTCGCGGTGGCGTGCCGCGATATGCATCGCCATCACCGCCCCCATCGACAGTCCCCCGACGATGACCGTGTCGCAAATCAGCTTCATCCGTGCGAGCTCGGCCTCGACGCTGGCTGTCCAGTCGCGCCAGCCCGTCGCCAGGAGATCGCCCTCGCTGCCGCAATGCCCTGCCAACTGGGGGCAATGAACGGTGTGACCGGCCCGCGCCAGCGCGCGCGCGACGAGCCGCAGCTCAACTGGCGTGCCCCCCAGGCCATGGATCAGGAGGAACCCGGTCCGGCCACCGGCGAAGCGAAGGCTGTTGTCTTTTGCTGCCACGGAAACGGATCCCTCAGGCGGTGCGGGCGACGATGACGACGCCAAGAGTGATGAGACAGGCGCCGAGCCATTGCCGACGCACGACGCGCTCCTTGAGGAACACGGCGCTGGCAAGCGTGACGCCAAGGAAATTCAGGCTGGCGATCGGGAACGCGATCGAAAGCGGCACTTCGGCAAGAATCCGCAGCCAGACCACGACCTCGACGAGGTAGATCAGGATTCCCCAGCAGATCCAGCTGTCGCGCAGCGCGGCCAGGACGAGCGCCCGTCCGTGTACGTCGGGCAAACGATCAGCCCCAAGCTTGAAGCAGAGCTGGCCTGCKACATCGCAGATCACCGACAAGGCGAACCAGAGCACGAGCGTCATGACAGCACCCGGTCGAAGCAATCCAGCAGGACACCGTTCACGCGCGCATTGACCGCCAGCTCGGCGTCCGTGACCTGGCGTCGCGGCGGATGATCGAAATAGGCGAGCGTCGCCCGGAACGGATCGGCGAAGCGTGGCTCGGAATAGTCGCCGCAGATATCGACGCCGACGATCTCGCACTGCCCCGCCAGCCGCTCGATCGCGTGCAGCAGATTCTCGAGCGGCAGCTCGCCCTGATCCCAGTTGGTCGCGGCGTCGCCCGGGCCAAGAACATCCTTGTCGATCGTCAACCAGATCCGACGGGTCGGCAGGTTGCGGATCAGCTCATCGAGGAAGTCGTCCCAGTTCTCATCCGCGAGATTGCGCCAGTGCAGCGCCCCGGCCTTCTGCGTGTGCCCGCGTCCATCACGATAGCGGCGCCAGACGCGAGAGGGCGCATGCCGCCATGGGTAGAGTTCGATCCGCCCGTCGGAGACCGCGTCCAGATTGGCGAATTGCCATTCCGGCCTGACCAGGTCGCTGCTGCACGGGCCGATCGTCACGACCCGTTTGACGTGTTCGAGTTCGAGGGCGCGGTTGACCCAGGCGCCGCAATTCACGGTCGCCGGAAACCGCACCCAGTCGGGGTGATTGTCGAAATGCACGACCGTCAGCGGCCGACCGGTCTGCGCAAGCAGGCCGGCCGTCAGATGATGGAAGTCGCCTGATCCGTAGAATGTCACGGAAGCCTCGCCTTCGCGCATGGGTTTCGCGCGCAGTCGCTCGTGCAGCAGGCTCAGCGCCCGCCTGCTTGCGACGATACGCAATGCGCTTCCAAGATCGGTCGCATCGATGCGGGTGGCGGCTCCCGCCTGCGCCGGTGCAGCGGCTCCTGAACCGCCGCACTGCCGTCGAGGTCGATCACACGCAACTGCACGTCCGACCTCGCCGTTTTCAAACCCTGGCGACGCGCGTGAACAACTGATCGAGCAGCGCAAGCGCCAGATCGATCTCCGCGTGGGTCATTGTCAGCGCCGGAGCCAGTGTAATGACGTTCTTGTGGTAGCCGCCGATGTCGAGGACGAGCCCGTAGCGCTGGCCGTCGACCACCAGATCGGCCTTCATGCCTTCGTCGCACATCAGGTCGACCAACCGCTTCGACGGGGTGTAGCTGTCATGCGGCTCGCAGATCTCGATGCGCAGCGCCATGCCGAGACCATCGACATCGCCAACGATCCGGTGCCGGCGCTTCAGTTCCTGGAGGCCTTCGAGGAAATAGGCCCCTTTCTCCATCACCATGGTCTCGTAGTCGTCCTCCTCCATCATCTTCATCGCCTCGAGCGCGACGGCGGTGCCGAGCGGGTTCGCGTTGAAGGTCGAGTGGGTCGAACCTGGCGGGAAGATGGTGGGGTTGATCAGCTCTTCCTTGGCCCAGATGCCGGAGAGCGGGTTCAGCCCGTTGGTGACCGCCTTGCCGAAGACGATCACATCCGGCTGCACGCCGAAATGCTCGATCGACCACAGCTTTCCGGTCCGGTAGAAGCCCATCTGGATCTCGTCGACGACGAGCAGGATGCCGTGCTGATCGAGGACCTTCTTCAGCTCGATGAAGAAATTCGGAGGCGGAATGACGTAGCCGCCGGTGCCCTGGAGCGGCTCGACATAGAAGGCCGCATATTCCGACTGGCCGGCCTTGGGATCCCAAACGCCGTTATACTCGCTCTCGAACAGGCGCGCGAACTGCTTCACGCAATGCACGCCGTATTCTTCCTTGCTCATGCCCTTGGGCGCGCGGAAATGGTAGGGAAACGGCACGAACTGGGCCCGCTCGCCGAAATGGCCGAAGCGCCGGCGATAACGGTAGGACGAGGTGATGGCGGAGGCACCGAGCGTGCGGCCGTGATAGCCGCCCTCGAAGGCGAACATCAGGCTCTTGCCGTTGCTCGCATTGCGCMCGAGCTTCAGTGAATCCTCGACCGCCTGTGCGCCGCCGACATTGAAATGCACCCGGCCCTTGCTGCCGAATTTCGCCTGCGCATCACGGGCGATCATCGCGGCGAGTTCGATCTTCTCGCGGTGGAGATACTGGCTCGCAACTTGCGGCAGAGTGTCGATCTGGCGCTTCAGCGCCGCGTTCAGGCGCGGATTGGCGTAGCCGAAATTGACCGCCGAATACCACATCTGCAGATCGAGGAAGCGATTGCCCTCGGCATCGAACATGTAGGAGCCGTCGCAGCCCGAGAAGATCTTCGGGAACTGCGTGTAATGGACCGTGTCGCCATGGGAGCAGTATTCCGCTTCGAGGGCGAGCAGGCGCGCCTCCTCCTCGGCATGGAGGCTCGTCGGCCGGGATTGCAGACCAGCCAGTACCGGGGAAGCCGGCTCAAGCAAGGCGTATCCGTCATCCATGGATCATATCCTTGAGTTGGTTCTGGGCTCCGCTCGTCACCGGGCTGGCCAGCAGTTCTTCCAGCAGGCCGACGGCCTCGGAAAAATCGGAGAAGGGGTGATGAGGCAGAGCGTTGTCGTGGCAATGCCCGATGAGGCTTTTCTTGGCGAAGACGAGATCCGCCTGGCCGGCGAGACAGAAATCCGAGCGGCCGTCACCGACGAGCAGGGTCAGCGGTCGTCCGAAGCCGTCGGCCACTCGGCATTTGCAGGTGCCGCTCGCGCAATCGCCGGATAGTGCAGCATGCGGCGACGTCAACTGCCAGCGCTCGCCGCCGACCGCAGCGAGGTGATTGGCGATGACGGGCAGTGCGCCGAGCCCGATCCGGCCCAGCACCGCGCGGATCGTGCGGTCAAGGCCGTCGGAGACGACCGTAACCGGGATATCGTGCCGCCGGCAGAGTGCGACGAAGGCGCTGAAGCCACTATCGATCGCAATCGTCTCGGTGAAGCCGTCGAGCACGGCCGGCAGCACGCGCAGCAATTCGACCTGCCTGGCCATGCATTCGCGGGAGCCGATCCGGCCGGAAACCCAGTCGTCCTCGATAGCCTCCCAGCCCGGTCCCGCGAAACGGGCCAGGATCTGGTCGGTCGTGTCTTCACACGTTATCGTTCCGTCGAAATCGACGATGGCCTGCCACAGCATGCTCGGCGCTCATTTGTAGCTCTCGGTGAATGCCGGTAACGCAAGCGCTGTGCCATCTCGCAATCAATTGATATTGCTACAGATTCAGACAAATTGTCTGCGCCGTCCGCCTCCCATTCGCGGAGCTTCCCTCAAAAATTGGAGCCAAACCCTGCGTCGGCTCATCGGACAGGGAGGCCGATGGCGGCGACCTCATGCAGCGCCGCAACGACGCGGCGTTGCCCGCTTTCTTCACATGAGAAGCCGAGAGGTCCGTCTGGCGGAGGAGATCATTGCCCCGTCAGCGCGGGGGAGGCCGACATCTCTGCAAGCCCGGAACCGCCCAGTGGTCAGGCGTACGAGGCCGCGCATCGTTACACGGCAGTGCGCGCCATCTGGAGCCCGCTGGCCATCGCTGCCTGCTGCTCCGCGACCACCAGGAGTGACGCGCCGTGTTCCCCGGCGAAAGCTCGTTCTGCTGCGGACCATGCCGGCATGATCCAGGGCTTTTCCGCTGCAGCGCAGGCTGAAGCGATCCGGCCGATATCGCCCCTGTCGGCATCACTGAAGCGATAGCGACCTCTCCCCCGCGTCAGCGAAAGGTCCGAGGGGCCAACGAAAACGCCATCCACGGTCGGCAGGGCGAGAATGGCTTCGACATCGGCAAGCGCCTCGGCCGTCTCGATCATCGGGTAACAGGCGGTTTCGCGGTTATCGTCCTCGAAATAGCTGGCGGACGGCGCGCCATAGCGGACGCTGCGGGCTCCGGCATAACTCCGGGTTCCCAGCATCGGGTATTTCGCCGAACGGCAGATTGCCGTTGCATGCGCCACCGAACCGACATGCGGGATCACGACGCCATTCGCGCCGAAATCGAGCGCCTGCTGGATCGGCTCGGCCTGCGGCCCGGCAACCTTGACCAGAACTTCGAGCTTCAGGGCGCGAGCAAGTGGAATGAGCTTGTCGAGATCCCCAAGCGACAGCGTCCCGTGCTCGACATCGAGAACGAGCGTATCGAATGCCAGGTCCGCCGCGATTTCGACGAAGACCACGTCGGGCGCTGCAAGCCAGCAGCCGATCTTGGGCTGTTTCCGCGTCATCGGATGCTCACCTGACAGAGGCAAAGGGCAGACGGCGGTGGCGCGCCAGCGGGATGCGCGTGCGGGCGAGATCGATCGCGGCAAGATCCAGCCGAGCTGCAACGATGCCTTCGCCCAGGGCGCGCTTGGCGATGACCGCGCCCCATGGTTCGGCGATGAGCGAGTGCCCGTAATTGTAGAGGATCTGCCCATCTTCCTCGAAGGGCCCCTCCTGCCCGGGCGCGAGAATGAAGCACTGGCTCTCGATGGCACGGGCCCGCAGCAGCGGCTCCCAATGCTCCTTGCCGGTGTGCAGGGTAAAGGCTGCCGGCACCGCGATCATGCGGGCGCCAGCGTCGACAAGCGCGCGAAACAATTCGGGGAAACGCAGATGATAGCAGATCGTGCAGCCGACCCTGACGCCGTCGAGATCGAAGGTCACCAGCTCGGATCCCGCGCCGTAGATCTTGCCTTCGTCATAGACCGTGCCATCCGGCGCGGTGATCGCGAAGAGGTGGATCTTGCGATAGCGGGCGACCTCGCGCCCCATGCGGTCGAAGACGAGACTGGTGTTGAAGATGCGGTCTCCGTCACGCTCGTTCAACGAGCCGCCATGGATGTAGACGGCGTGGCGGGCGGCAGCCTCTCGCAGCATGGCATAGGCTTCGCCGCCCGGGCACGGCTCGGCCGCGGCGCGCTGTGCGTCGGCATCGCCGCCATAGAGCGTGAAGCACTCCGGCAGCATGACGAGATCGGGATTCTCTTCTCGGCAGGCCTGTTCGATCAGGCGCTGTGCGATGGCGATATTGGCGGCCTTGTCCTGGCCGCCATTCATCTGGATCAACGCGACTTTCATCATGTCTCGCTTGTTGGGGACACCTGGTGGACGACAGCGCAGGCGAGCCGCTGGAGGGCGGCTTGCCTGCGCGCCCATCGGTCACTTCTTGAGGCTGACGGCCCAGAGTCTCGGCTTCGGCATGATGGTCGCGGCATAGCCCTGGACGCTCGTGCGCGCCGCGGCGACTTCGACACCGTTATAGAGCATCAGAAACGGCGCCTGCTCGATGAAGAGAGCATGGAGCTTGTCGAACAGGGCCTGACGTTCGCCATCCTTGGTCGACGCCAGGATATCGCGCAGGAGTTCCTCCGCCTGCGGATCGTCCCAGATCCGGTTCGGCCGCTTGTCCTTCGAGCCCATCACCGCGCCATAGGCCAGGGCGGGGTCATAGCGGGCCGAATAGGAGAAGGACTGCATCTGGTAGTTGCCCTTGCTGTAGCGATCGAGCTGCGTCGCCCATTCCAGCACCTCGAGCGTCGCGTTGATTCCGGCCGATTGCAGCATCGCCTGGGCGATGACAGCGCTCTCATAGGTGTCGCGCTCGTTCTTGTTCGCCATCAGCACAATCGGCTGGCCGGCATAACCCGCCTCCTTCAGYAGGCGGGCAGCCTTGTCCGGGTCATAGCTATGGAGGCGGGCCTGCTCCTTCGAGTAGAAGCGCGATTCCGTCGGGACGACCGAAGCGTTTGGTTGCCCCAGCCCCTCCGATACGGCCTTGACGAGTTCGCGCGTGTCGATCGCGGCGGCGATGGCCTGACGCATCTTGACGTTGGCCAGCAGCGGATCGCGGGTCTGCAGCAGGATCGTGTTGAGCATCATGGTCGGCGAGGACGAGACCTTGATCTCCGGCCGCGCCTTCAGCTGTGGAATATCGGCTGCCGCCAGCGAAGGCAGGATGTCGATATTGCCACGCAGCAGCGCGGCCTTGGCCGTGGCGTTGTCGGGGATCACCATGAAATTGACGGTATCGACGAGCGCGCGCTTACCCCCGACATAACCATCCGGCTCGCCGCCGCGATCGGTATAGCCGTCGAACCTGTCAAGGCGGACATATTCACCGCGCTTCCATTCCCCGAACTTGAATGGCCCGGTCCCGACCGGCGCCTTGAACGAGCCGTCAGGGTTGAAGGACGAGCGGGCGATGATCGCAGTCTGCCCGCACTGGTTCCGCGCGATGCCCGCGAGAAAGACAGAACTCGGCCGGTTCAGGGTGAAGACGACGGTGTCCGCATCGGGAGCGGCGATCTCGACCTTGAGTATGTCCGATCCGTTGTACTCTCCCGTGCAGAGCCAGCCCGTCTTCGGGTCCATGTAGCGCTGCCAGTTCCAGACGACATCCGCGGATGTCAGCGTCGTGCCATCGTGGAACTTCACGCCCTTGCGCAGCCTGAGCGTATAGGTCAGCCCATCCGGAGACACCTCGATGCTGTCTGCGAGCAGCGGCTTCGGGGTGCCGTTGGCGGAGTAGCCGACGAGGCCCTCGACCATGTGAAGCACCACGCCATCCGTCGTGTCGTCCCGGTTCACCCCGGGATTGACGCTCCGGATATCGGCATTGAGACGCACGCGCAGAGTGTCGGCCTCAGCCGTCGACGCCTGAAAACAGGCAGCACCCATCATCAATGCGAGTGCCGTGAAACGCATTCTCATTCATTCCTCCCGTGGATAGAAATGTCAGGCCGCGAGCATCTTCGGCTCGTCGGCGAGGCTGTATTGGGTGAAGCGGCGATCGAGGGCGGGAAGAGCAGCCACCTCCATCACGCCGCTCGCCGGCTCCATCACCACCATCGCGACGGTCGCCGAGAGGTGAGCGTCGCGCAGGCCGGGCCGCGGTGGCCGGCAGACGCTGTAGGGCGTGGCGAAATCGTCGAAGAGCGCAGCCTTAACCTCGGCGGCGGACAGGGTGCCACCGCTCTGATCCAGCAATCGGCGCACACGCCAGTCGCGGTAGACGCTGTCCGGCACGTTGATGAGACCGGTATCCCTGAGCTTGCCGAGCGCAATGGGACTGACCCAGTGATTGGCGTGCACGATCAGCCCGTCGCTCGGATAGATCGCGAAAGCCTCGTCCGGGGCGCATTCGTAATTGACCGCAAACCCCTCTGCGCTCGACAGGATCATGTTGTTCGAGCAGGTCTTCTGCGTCGTCGCGACGGCCCTGATCGCGAAAGCGAGATGGGATTGCTCGAGCACCTTGCGGCGGATCAAGGCAAGCGGCACCCCCTGCTGGCGATAGTCGCGGTCGCTGTCGAGATAATTGGCGGTGATGGCGAGCCCAGCCGCATTCATGCCGGAACGGGCAAGCCCCCCGGCCTCGACGAAGGTCAGGAAATCCGGGCCGTTATCGGGGCGCACCCGCAGCACGATCGCCGTCTCCGCGCATTCGGCGCGCCAGTCCCAGTTCTGGGCGTGGATCAGCCGCCCMGACAGGCTGCGCTCCGGCATGACCACGAGACCGGTGCAGCCATCATCGGCTTCGTCTTGTTCCCGCTGCGGCCTGCTCCGTTCGATGCGGGCCTTGGCGATGACCTCGGTCCTGGCATTGACCATCACGATGTCTTCGAGCGTGACGCCAGCCCCTTCGGCTATCCCGCGCATCTCCTCGATGTAATGGGCTCCGAAGGCCTCGATCTCGCCCGCGAACGCCGTGATCAGTTCGGACTGGGCCGCGGCCGAGTAGCCGAACTCCGCGAGCTGGTCGCCATAGAGCCCGACGCTCCGGCGCACGCGCTCCCTGGCGGCCTCGCCATATTGCCGGCCGCGCTCGCGCGGGGCAC
The DNA here is from genome assembly GCF_056406775.1 of Allobosea sp. P1_A7. NCBI lineage: Bacteria > Pseudomonadati > Pseudomonadota > Alphaproteobacteria > Hyphomicrobiales > Alloboseaceae > Allobosea > Allobosea sp. P1_A7. The sequence goes on along the minus strand of NZ_JBFTZN010000177.1, from coordinate 1,389 downwards.
CGGAGATGGAGACGAAGGGAAAGGGCGAGGTCGTCATTGGCATGCTCCTGCTAACGGGTGATCCACACGCCCCAGGCGCGCATCTTGCCGAAGCCGGTGACGCCGATGCCGTCGACGCGGTCGCTCGAGGCTTCGACGAGGGGGGTGTTGTAGAGGCTGACGATCGGTGCCTGGTCGATCATGCGCAGGTGCAGTTCGTCGAAGATCGCCTGGCGTCGGCCGGGATCGAGCTCCGCCGTCGACGAGGACAACAGCGCGATCGCATGCGGGTCCTCCCACTGGTTGTCAGGATCGACATCCTTGGAGCCGACGATCGTCTTGTAGTTCAGCGAAGGTTCGAGCCGTGCCGTGAAGCGGAAGGACTGAAGCTGGAAATTGCCCTTGCTGTAGCGGTCGAGCTGGGTTGCCCATTCCAGCACCTCGAGATCGACATTGAAGCCCGCCTGCTTGAGCATCGACTGGAGAATGATGGCGGTATCGTAGAGATGGGCGAGCTTCTGCGACGTCTGCAGCTTGATCGGCCGCCCGTCATATCCGGCCTCCTTCAGCAGCCTGCGGGCGAGATCGGGGTCGTAGGCATAACCCTTGCCGTGGACGGCCGTGTGGGCCGAACTCGAGTCCGGGATGGCCGAGGGATTGGGCTTGCCGAGCCCGTCCGTCCTGGTTTCCACCAGCGTCTTGAGATCGATAGCATGGGCCAGCGCGCGTCTGACGCGAATATCGGCGAAGAGCGGATCGCGTGTCTGGACGAGCAGCACGTTCCAGCTCAGCCCCTGTGCGGTCGAGACCCTGACGCCCTTGGCCGCCCTCAGCTCGACCACATCCGAAACATCGGTGACGATCCAGTCGATCTGGCCTGCCCGCAAGGCCGTCCTGCGCGTGGCATCGTCGGGCACCACCATCCAGCGCACCTGATCGACATGGGCGAGGCGCGCGCCGGCATAGCCGCTCATCGGCTCGGAACGCGGTCGGTAGCCGGCAAATTTCTTGAGGAGGATGAACGAGTTCTTGCGCCACTCGGCGAAGGTGAAGGGGCCCGTGCCGACCGGCTGACGCCACTCGCCGTTCGGCCCGACCGAATCCTTGTGCAGGATGCCGGTCAGGCATTGGACATTGGCGACATAGTGCAGGAAGAGCGCCGACGGCGCGGCGAGCCTGAAGACCACCGTGCGGGCATCGGGCGTCTCGATCGCCTCGATCTTGGCGTCCTGCGAACCGTCATACCAACCCCGGCACTGCCATTTCGTCGCCGGGTCCAGCATTCGGTCCCAGCTCCATTTCACGTCCGCCGAGGACATCGGCGCACCGTTATGGAAGGTGATGCCGTCGCGCAGGGTGAAGCTGTAGCTGCGGCCGCCATCGGCGACCGTGTAGGACTCGGCCAGCAAC
>NZ_JBFTZN010000176.1:0-13710 GCF_056406775.1 Allobosea sp. P1_A7 | reverse complement strand
GGTCTCAGGGGCGCAGTGCGCCGGACCTGGATGCGTGCGCGACGATCCAAAAACGCTTCGGGTGACCGGGTTGAAGCCCGACCTGCACGGCCTGGGCGAGGTTGGCCCAGGTGATTTCAGTACCCTCCGCAATCCTGGTCAGGCACGCTTCTTCCGTCTCGTCTAAGAAAGTGCCGAGGAGATGCTTCAGAGCCGGATTCTTGCCATTCATGACCTCTGTCGGGGCACGCAGGACGTGCAAGAGCTCCTCTCGCTTGTATCCCAGTCGTGTGCTCGAATTGACGAAGGCCAGCGCTGAGCTGAGTGCCTCGTCCGGGGATAGCGTGAGATGAACCCGTGCGCCCTGCCCTACCCCGCCGATCCGCTCGAACAGCTCAACAATTGAACTCGGCGCTGACGGCGCGGCGCCCTGCGCGAAGAAAGCCTCGAACTCGTCGATGTGCATTCCAAACAAGCCGGCAGCCTGCGGCCCGAGTACATCGGCCTCGAGGCTGTCACCAACGAACAGAATCTGGTCCGGCTCCAAATTGAGCCGCCTGCAGGCCAATCGATAGATTTCGGCCTGCGGCTTCATCAGCCCGACCTCGAATGACAACACGAGTGCATTGGGTGCGCGCGGCAAGCAGCCGACCAGAGCCTCCGCGTACGGAGCAGCGAGGTTAGAGCAGACACCTACCCTCAACCCGAGATGACGCAACGTCTCCCAGACCGTTTCAATCCCCGGTCTGAGCTGCGTCGACGCGCATTCCGCTTCGAGATCGGCCTCGAGCGCGCTCAGTCTTGTATCGTCAGGTGTGATCGCGAGGTCGCGAGCAAGATCCCGCAGGCTAGTCGGTCTGGTCAGCGCCTTGGTCCCCCCTGCCGATGCGGTAACATCGCCCAGCAGCACTCTGTATGGCCTGCGCTTGTCGCCGATTTCGACGAGCGTTCCGAATCCGTCAAAGCAGACAGCCTGGATCTGAGGAACGACGCCAAGCCAAGTGAGATTCGCCTCCGTGTAGGGTGTGAATTCCCGGTCATTCTCGTTAGGCGGCACTCCGCCACACCTCCTGTCATAGACATGACGGCGGACGGCGATCAGATCATCGAGCGTGCCGCAGAGTAGTTCGAGGGGGGCCTGGCCATTGAATGGCGGTGCCGTATGGGCGCGTGTCATCCAGTCTCGTTCTTGATCCGCCGATGCCAGGAACTGTTGGAGTTCTGCGAACACGCCCAGGATCGCAGAGAGGCGCATGAGGAGGGCGGTTTCGAGCACGAGCGGGCCGTGCGAGCGCGCGATGCTTGACCACTCCTCGAATTGCTGCGGATCGCAATGCAGAAGCGCGCGGCGGTCTGCCGAAGACAGGTTCCAACGATCCGCGATGTTCAGGAACACTCGAAGCGCAGGCGCGCTCACGCGAGCGCGTTCGTCGAAGCGTCGATTTGTCATCGAAGTACTCCGGCCATTGTAGAAAGTTTTTCGGTAGATACAAGGAAGATGTATTGCGTCAGCCAACTAGAATAGCCCACACTCAAGTTGACAAACCCTAAGGAATCCCTGTTTACAGAAGAAATTATTCTATTTCGAACACATTTACCTTCAAGTCACGAAGTTTTCGAACGTCAAGACAGCAAGCGTGCCGCAGTTCGCCCTTTTTTGTCCATCCGCGAAACGACACTCGCGCAACGAGCCACGGCCTGACCCATCGCCAGAGCTGCTGCCGCCCGGTCATATCGATGAACGGTAGAGGTACCGTTAGCGCATCCATCTTCTTGCGAAGGGCGCCAGCGCTATGCTCGAGAAAGCCCCTGTCGACGGTGCCAACATAAACGAGTTGTCTCGTTTTGATCGCCGCCAGGCCGAGCGCACCGATCCCTCGCCTTTTATCGGCCGACGGCTGATAGCCGATGATGGGGAAGTACGCCGTTTGCAGGCACGTGATAGCAAGCCAATCGCCGCTGTTGCCAGAGCGATATGGCGCAAACCGTTTTTTTGCGACGATCCCGCGAAGGCCCAACCGATCGGCAGCCCTCAGAATATCGCTTCCGGGTGCGTCAATCTCCTCACTTAGGCGGATCGTGGCTTGAGAGCGCGAAACCAGAATGGCTAACATATTGCGGCGCTGCTGCAGCGGAAGCGGCCGTAGGTCGTGGCCATTCAGGCTTAGCAAGTCGAACGCGAAGAAGGTGGCCTCCTCGGCAACGCGTCCCCAAGAAAGAGCACTTCGTAGTCGCCACAACGCCGGAATGCCGCGCTCGTCGAGAATCGTCGCCGTGCCCTCKAGTATCGCGGCGCTCGCCCCCAACTGGCGCGCCGCCCGCTGGATGCCGGGAAAGCGCCAGCCCCAATCATAGCCTCTGATCGTACACAAAAGAACCGTGGCCCCCGAGATATGAATCTGCAGGCGACAACCATCCAAAAACAATTCATAGACCCATTCGGGACCGGTTGGCGGGAAACTCGCCGATGAGAATTCGCAAGGCGGTATAAACTGGGGAACGGGAAACCAACGGTTCCGCTCCCCCCCGAGATCAGCGTCGCCCTTGCCGGGCAGCTGCGTGAGTTTTTCGCACCGAACCGGACGCGCCCACACCGCCTTAACTCCGCAAACTCTCAAGCTTTCCAACGCATGCCTGGCCGATTGTTGCCTGCCCTGAAATCCAGACGCCTCCGGGCTCGACTGTGCCGGGCGGCTTTGTCATGCTTACGACCACATCGACTCGGCGCGTCGCATATCCGGGCGCAATTTCGTGGTACGTGAGCTCGAGGATAGAGCTATCGCAATGACGAGCTCAGTTCGCGAATGAAGGCCCCTCCGCAAAATCTGCCCCCCGCCGGCCTTAAATCCATCAGGCCGGCCAAGCCCTTCAATTATAGCAGTGCTATAAAGGTTTTCCATCTAAAAAATGATGGGCAGCTTCTCCTGACCTCGGTTGGGCTTCTTCCGCTGCCTGCAGACCAGGCAATTACCGGCCATGTGTGCCAAGCCGCCCGTTCGCTGCTCGACAAATCGCAAGCGTGGCTCTGGCAGAAAGCTGGAGTTTCGCGGAAGACCATTAATGACTTCGAAAATGGCTTCGCTCAACCTAAAATTTCACTAAATCTCAATCTGCGCCGAGCCCTCGAGAAAGAAGGCGCCATTTTCTTAGTTGGCGAGACAATGGTCGGCGTCGCCGTATTGAACGCTCCAGCCCCAATTATTGCTGAGCCTTCCGCGGCGGACAGGCCGCGTAAATTAACCACAACGACGTAATTTCGCTCCGCAATTTGATATCATTGCTATAATTAGCGCACTGGATCTATGCCCTGAAGGGCAATGGCTGTTCGGCTACGCCTCCTATTGCAAGCCCAGAATCGTCTCCCGCCACTGCTGCCGCCCCGACGTCCGCAAACCGCGAGATGTCGGGCCGCATCGCTACAGGGGAAGGTTATGATCGCCATTAAAGTCACCAAACAGATTTATCCAACAGCTCAAAGGCCTGGCGCGAGTCATGCTCGGCGTCGAAAAAACAGAAGATCAGGAGCAGCATTGCCCGCCCGGCCCTTTCGAGCTCCTTGGGAAACGCGTCAGTCAGATGAATTGCTGGATCATGAATTTGATGAACTGGGCTGCGAGGTTTTTACCCTCCTGAGAATTGCCATCCAAAAGTAAGACCAGCAGCCATCGGCCGCTGAGAAAAGCCAGCCCTTGAGATCGCTTCCGCGCGCTGCGCGACACTTCATCGCCCAGGCGCAGCGCGGCGTCGCGTTACGCCGGCTCTACTGAATGAGGATATTTTCTGGTGACCACCCGGCGCCACCGCCCCAGAAAGGGGCGCGGACACCTAGTAAAAATTTACATCGTCCAACACACACAATTAGCCCATCCAAGTGAGCCGGCTAATGTCTTTAGCCGGCCGTATCACATCTGATCATTATTGTCAAATCGATATAGTAAATTGCAGCAATACCGAATATGTAAAAAATTATCATCGACATGAAAAAGAATATGGATTAGCAAACTCTCTATCATCAAAATAATAAGCGGCAGCACGATCAATAATTGCCGTGAGGATACCGTGCAGGCACTTCAGTCAAGCGAAGGCTCTGCATATAAATGTTCCCGCGCCTCGCATGTGGGAGAGTCCCATGAACAATATTGCGAAGCTATTGATACGGCTGGGCCAAATCCAGGCAGAATTTGGCGACACGGCCGCTTCACGTGCTGCTCATGCCGCCTCCGTGGCAGTGGCGAAAAGCGTTCTTGCGCGCGCAGAACCTAACCCGCGAGAAGGTAAGCCGGTTGCTACGGCAGAAATTATCCCATTTCCGAAACTGTCGGGCACGCCTGCCAGACCGCGCAGATAGCGTCACGATACGGCCAGGCCAAATTAAATCCGCGCGTCGTGCATGCACGATGCGGAGCCGCGTAATGAACAGTTCATCGCACCGCAAAACAGCGCGCTTATTGAAAGATCTTCACCATGATCTCTTATAAGAAGCTCGCCCGTTACCCCATACGACCAATCACCCAGGCGGCTAGGACCTCTCGGATAAATTGTAGCGAGGGCTGCCCAGCACCGCCCCACGCCACCCACAAGGCTGCCTCTAAAATTGGGCTGCCTAGGGTTGGCTTGAAGACTGGCAATCCCTCCACGCGACCGAACAGGACCTGGACACCGCCTCTTGCATCGGTGGCGAGCCGCAGACCGCCCAAAAGATCGCGCGGCTCGTTTTGTGGATCGTTCGTGAATCCCAGGACAAATCGAGAAGTTGTTTTCGAAAGCACACTTGAACGCGATCTGGCCTATATTCTCCTAACCACTGCTTCAGTTCGCGATTTGCGCGATCAGGTTGGGCCAATCGAGTACCTTGACGATAACGGCTTGCGACGGTCGCATACACTGGATTTCGTCGCAGAGCTAAAAAGCGGCAATCGCGCCGCGATTGCAGTAAAGCCTGCGCGGCGCGTCGAAGCCAGCGGTATTCGTCGGACGTTGGACCAAATTCGCTCTCAAAATAACAGCGTGGCCGAATATTTTGAAGCGTGCACCGGCAATCATATAACCACCGACCGGTCATCCAACGCTCGTTTGATGCACCGCGCCCTCCGGGCGAAGAGCAATTCAGACGCGTCCATGATCATGACCTTTGCCGCGACGCTGCGCGGCGCTGTAACCATCAGGGCGTTACTTTCTTCGACCAGAGACGATGGCGACGGTTTCATGGCAGTTGCTTTCCTCATAGCCGAAGGCGCTCTCGAGCACCTCGGCCTTGGCCGCATTTCCCGTGACAGCTTCGTGCGCTTGCGCCGCACCAACGCAGATGGAGAAAATCCCCATGAAAAGCGCCCGCAAATTGACTCACGCTGAGCTTTCGGGAAGCCCCACTCCGCGGTGGCGCCTTGGCTCGCACGATAAGATCACGGTCGATAAAGAGATCGACTACGTTCCAGTCTCATCCGACGAATGTGGTCATGTCCTGCGTCGCGTCGACAATCCGAACCTCTGCGAATCCTTTAGTCATCAAGATTTCGAAGATTTGCGGCGCAACGGCCGCCTAAGTGTGAGCCGGGGATTTTATCTGACCGCTAAGGCAAAACTGCGATGCGTCGAAGATGCTGGGCTCGTTACCGACTTTAACAGCAACAAGCAGATCAAAGCACAATGGCAAAAAACGATTTGTGACCGCTTGTTACGGATGGAAGCCGACGGGACCGCATCTCGCTCTGATCGCTCGCTGAGGCTGGCGACCGCTCAGATCGTGGGTGACTTACTCGCGACAGAGTTTAGCAACGGACGCTGCGGAAGTGCTGACGTGACTGTCAAGCGTCCACCGAGCCCAAGGACGCTGCGACGGTGGCTCGGCCGTTACGAGGCCACTGGCTATAACGTTGCGGCATTGTTCGACCGTTACAGTCGATGTGGTGACCGCATAACAATACGGTTCGGCGCTGAAGAGCGAACGCTCATGCACCAGTTCGCCGAGAAGTATGCGAGCACTCGCAAGCCTTCGATGGCAGGTCTTTTCCGAGACCTATGCGGTGAGATTGATAAAATTAACACAGAGCGACGTAAATCCGGCATGCGAAGCTTGACTGCGCCAAGCCGAAAGTCCTTTGAGCGCATCGTCAACGACCTCGATCCCTTTCTCGTCGAAGCCGGGCGAACCTCCCCTGAGGCGGCGCGAAAGAAGTTCTATATCGTGCGCGGTGGACTGGATGTTCTGAGACCGTTTGAGCGACTTGAGTTCGATGAATACTTGATTCCACTTCAGGCCCTGCTGATGGATGCKGGCATCTGGGCTGAGCTTGAACCGGCTCAACGAGACGAAGTTGTGCGTCTCCGATATTGGTTGTCTGCAGGTCTCGACGCCGCGACCCGTTGCTGCGTAGCGGCGCTCCTCTCCGAGAAGGTCTCCGCGTCATCTGCAGTGGCGACCTTGGAGATGGCGGTGAACGACAAGTCGACCTACGCGGCAGCGGCTGGATGTCGATCGCCATGGGATATGATGGGGACCCACGAGACGGCCTGTYAGGACAACGCCTCCCAATATATTGGACACGAGTATTGGGCCGCAAATACGGATCTCGGGTCAGAGGTCTTGTTTCCACCTGCCGGAATGCCGCAAATGCGCGGGCGAATTGAGCGCTTCTTCAAGACTATGAACAAGGGCTTGTTCTCTCGAGCGGACGGACAGACGTTTGAGAACATCGTTGTGAAGGGTGACTACGACGCCGAGGCAAGGGCCGTACTGGACATTGCTGAAATCGGTCGCATGATCGTGCGGTGGATCGTTGACGTTTATCATAACCAACCACATGACGGCCTCGGCGGTGAGACGCCCCGAAACGCTTGGTTACGCCTCTCTCGGGATTATCCGCCAATGCCGCCGCCGGATGAGGACGTAAGCCGTCATATCTTCGGTGTTACAGTTGAGCACCGAATAGGTAATGCGGGTATTCGCGTGCTTGGGCTGCGTTATCAAAGCCTCGAGCTGCAGCATCTGCGCCGTGACTTTTTCCGCAAGAACGTGCTGGTTCGTATCAATCCCGCGGACCTTGGCTATATTTCCGTTCGGACAAAGGAAGCATGGATCACAGTTCCTTGTCAGCGCACGGGCTTTGACGGTGTTAATGTCACGCATTGGCTCGAGGCCGAACAACTCTTGCGACGGTCGAATGCGAACATGGCCAAGTTGACCGAGCCGATCGTTTTTCAAGCCCTGCAAGACATCCAGGCGACCGCCGACGAAGCTGTAAAGCGGGCAGGGATTTCTTCGCCTATCCTTACATCTGCAGATATCGCCAAGTTCGAACGGACACGCTTTCAGAGCTTTGATTTCGCAAGGGGCCCCGAAGATGGCCCCGCAATCTTGGGTGAAGTTCTGCGAAATGACCCCGATGAGCAGCGTAAGGCAGCTCAAGACAATTCGCCGCCAGGAGATCGGAAGGATGAGGCCGACGACGACTTCTTCGTAGAGGAYTGAACATGGCAACGAGGAGCTCCCCTAACGGCCCGAAAGAGCTCGCAGTAACCCGAATGCGTCGTCTCCAGTCGGAGCGGCGCGCCCGCAGCGGGGACGTGATGGCCGGCATCTTGTCAGCCTACTTCTATACGGCCCGAGACCGGCTGTTAGAAGCTGAGCTCGACCTTCTGATCGACAGTTTCCTGGTCGCCGAAGGCGTTACTTCAAGCCAGCCATCTCACGGTGTCGGACGCCTCCGGGAAGGGCGGGCCCTGACCGTGATCGGAGGGTCCGGGACCGGCAAGTCGCGGGCTTTGGATCGCCACTTCCTGAAGCGAGGTGAGTTCGAAGGCTACGGCGACCCGAATTCCGACTGCATGCTGATCTCTGTCATCGCCCCCTCCMCCTCCACGCTTAGGCTCCTCGGACTGGAAGTGCTGTGCGCGCTTGGTTATGAAGTGGCCCGAGAGCTCAAGGAGAACGTGGTCTGGAACCTCGTAAACCATCAACTGGAGCTACGTGGCATCCGCTTTCTTCATGTCGACGAACTTCAGCATGTTCAGCAGTCCCGAAACACCGTCGAGATCGGGAAGATTCAAGACACGCTGAAACGCCTAATGCAGAACCCGAAATGGCCCGTCTGGCTGATCCTATCTGGGCTGCCAAGCATCACAACGATGCTCTGTGGAAACGAGGATGACGAGGATGACGAGGGAACTGAGCAAGTGTGGCGGCGCATTCGCTATGTCGTCTTCGAAGACTTGAAGCTCGAAAAAGATGCCCACCTTATACGGCAATTGATCAAATCATTCGGCGCGGAAAGGGCTGCTCTCTCGATCAATGTTGGAGAACGACGAGTTTATCGCTCGCCTTCTACACGCTTCCGTCTACCGCCTCGGAATAGCAATTGAATTGGTTCAGGACGCCACCTGGAATGCCCTCCTCCAAGGCACTGACGTTCTTGGAGTGCATCATTTTGCAGTTGCCCTCGCCGCGCGCACCGGCTGCGGTTTGGATGCCAACATCTTCACAGCCCTGCCTGCCGATTGGCACCTGATTGATCCTCGGGCAGCACTTCGGCGCAGAGTCTTTCCTTGGGCCGACTTGGAGGATGATAAATCGAAAAAGGCCAGGGCTCCGCGCTGCGTGAGAAGCAAATGACCCAGCAGCTTCCCCCCCAGATGACCGTTGCTCAGGGTGACAGTGAAACGCCCGCGAGCCTTTGCTCACGCAATGCGCTGCTGGTCGGCCGCACCGCTCGCGACTTCTGCAGGGATGCAGGCTTCGCGTTCCAAGACATTGTCGATGGCGTTTCGCCTTCCCTTGAGCGCCTGGTATACCGTTGCCGAGCGAGTTCTAACGCACTCCGAGCAACCGCCACCGTAAGAACCAGCGGCCGCCACTACGCGATCGGCGAACAGATCTTGACGCGAGAAACATTGTGCCGAGCGGCGGTCCGGGTTTGCCCCCACTGCCTCGCTCTCGACATTGAGACAGGGCGAGGGCCGAATTCCACCCGGGCATTTGGCAGGCTGAACTGGCTTATTGAGCCGCTTCGAACCTGCCCAGAACACGAAGTTGGACTAGTGACCATCTCAGACGATAGGCGTGCGGCGCGGCTGCACGACTTCGCGATGCAGGTACAGCCGGCGCTATCTGAGCTCGGCCGTTGGATTGGTGAAGCTCCGCAGCGGCGGCCGTCCCCGCTTGAAAACTACCTTTCCAATCGGCTGAGCGGTAAGAAACAGGACGAGGCCTCATTCCTGAACGCCCTGCCGTTCTACGCTGCGGCGACGACCTGCGAAGTGTTGGGAGCGGCAGCCGTTAGGGGTATCCGCGTCAGCGTGGCCTCGCTTACTGACGCCGAGTGGCAGGACGCGGGGAGCGCCGGATATGAGATAGCGGTGATCGGAGAAAAAGGTATCCGAGGCCTTCTTACCAGCCTGCAAGAGCAGGCTGGGCCCTCAAAGGGCGATTGGGGACTTCAGTCTCTGTTCGGGCGAGTGCACAGGTGGCTCCGGGAGCAAATTGGCGATTCAGCCTACGATCCCGTTCAGGAACTTTATAGGCAGCACGTCATCGAGTCGCTCCCCGTGGGACCGGGAGACGTGATCCTAGGCCGCGAGGTGGCCATCCGCCGCCTGCATTCAGTACGAACAGCTTGGCGGGAAACGGGAGCCCACAGCAAGCGCCTGCGAAAGCTGCTTCATGCGGCCGGTCATATTTCGACAGCTCAGCTCGCTCTAACGGATGATACCATTCTTTTTAACGCCGACGCCGCCCGCAATTTGCTCGGTCTTATTTCGGAGCAGATGTCACTACAGGAGGCGAGKAAATATCTGAATATTCCTCATCATACTGAACGGCAACTCTTTGAAGCGGGACACCTGCGCCCTTTCATGGTCGGCGGTATCGACCGATCCTTCAACCATGCTTTCGCCAAGCGAGACCTCGATCTGTTCCTTGAAAGCCTGATGAAGGACGCAGTCGAAATTGAGCCGAGCAAAGAGGGTTATCTGCCGATTAGCGCCGCCGCGACGCGAATCGGTTGCACTGCAGTTCAGATAGTCGAACTCATTCTGAGCCGCAAAACTAAGCGGGTGCGGTTTCGACCGGAGGTTTCGGGGTTCTCATCCAWCTTGGTTGACACAGATGAGATTCGGTCCCTTCTCAACAAAACGGTCGAGGGGGTCCTTTCGCTGAAGCAGGTCGAAAAAAAGCTAAAAACCGACTACAAAGTTGTTCAGAATCTGGTCGATATTGGCGAGCTTCCCGTCAGTACAGTTGTAAATCCAATAACCCATTGGAAGCAACGCGTCATTTCGGAAGAAGACCTTGACCGTTTTTCGCTTCGCTTCGCTTCACTGCATACCCTCGCGAGGGAGTCTGGCGTTTCCTTCCGGAAGATCGAAGACAAATTCCGAGAGAAAGGAATTGAACCCGCTTTCGACCGAGAAAAGGTGCAAGCCAGATTTTATGAGCGGATCGCCGTCGAGCATTGCATCGCCGAACTCGCCAAATAGCCATCCTAGCAGCGCGTCAATCTGGAATCTCCAAGCCTCCGGTTTCCGGAGGCTTCTTTGTACGCGTTGTTTGCCTCAGAAAGGCTTGAGATATTGAGCGATGATCTGAGGCAGCACTTCGGGTTACGATCGAGGATGGCTGCGGCACTTTCGGAAAAAATAGCTATATATCACAGCACCTTACGAAGATCCCTGCGGCATCCATTGGGTACCGCTACAACTGATACTGCTGAAAATCGGGGCATAGTGTTGCCGCGATTGTAGTAGGTCGAGTTCCGCAATCAGCGATAGGGCGCCCGGTCCCGGCCGGGCGCCTTTCATTTGAAGAACCGAGCGCTCCCGAGGTCCCCCAGTCGTTCATTTTTKGTTTTCGCGGACGGCTGAACGGCCTGAGCAGGCAGGATCTGAAACGGGCGAGCCATAAAGGTGCCGCCGTTGCGACGCGGTCCGGAAGCAGACAGCGTCAGGGAGCGCCTGAATTTCTGGCCAAGGCACTTCCAAAGCGCTCGTGGTCCGCCACGAACGCCGACTCATCCACACCTACGGCTCATCCGCTGCGCGGTCGTGATGGGCTCTGGTGCTGTGCTTGTCGCATAGCGCTTCACCAGCCAGAACGGTATCCACAACCGCCATAAACGAACTCAGCGCTGGATAAAAAATTGGGGGGGGGCAACCTCACCAGCGCGGCGAATCCGGTATCGATACCGGCGGAACATGCATTGGCCATCTGGAACGACCTTCGCCGAGTTCCGGCACTCGGCCAGCCCTCTCCTCTTACATGTCTGTCTTGATGCTGTCGAAACCTGCCGCACGCTGGAGGGATACTTGCAAGGCTTCCGCCGCCGACAAGAAGCTTGCCGATGCTGCACTGACGAGCTTCATGAAAAAATGCGAAAGCGACGCTGCTAAAGCGTGCGACGTGACTGCCGCCGAACGAAAACTGTCGGGCGCCGCGAAGTCGAGCTTCACTAAGAAGTGCGTCAGTGACGCTGTCGGGGCGTGACGCATCAGCTGCGCGGTGACCAAGAGGCTTGAGCGTCGCGGCCTCGATTGGATGAAGCGCGCCGCGGACGAAGCGATGACAACGGCGGGCAACCTCCGGCCGTTGTGCGCTCCACGCCCACCTGTGCATCGAACACGCGCTGGACATGGCCACGATCTCTTCATCAGGCACGGCGATAGGCCATGCGCATGCGCGCGACGAGACCCCGGCGACCAGGCTCCCGCCGCGTAGAACCTGACACGAGCGCGCCTACGAAGGCATCGCCTTGAGAGCTAACGCCTTCCCGCTTTGGGGACTCAGAGACGCCCGGCGCGCCGTGATGGAGTAGCGGGCGTGATTGACGGCAAGGGCCATCGTCGCATCCTCGCTTGTCATCCGGGTCGGGGGCCTCGATCTGGCTCGCCAGGGGCGTGAGCGCCATCAGCTTGGTTTTGGAGACGAAGAGGGTCCGGCCTATCGCCCCTGCGACGAGATTGAGCATCGTGTCGGGCGCGACAAGTCGGTAGGTCACTGCGAGTGTCGTCACGGTGTCGTCGGGGGTCGCGGGGTGCGATCTGAACGCGCCTTCGGGAACATCGTAGGATTCGAAGGCCGGAAAGCGTCGATTGAAGGCATCGGCGTCGGAGAACGCCAGGATCGTCGGTGTCCCTGCGGTACCCTTCGCCATGGCGTTTACTGCGCCAATAACCTCTCCCGGCCCAACCGGCCCGACGGCAAGGATCGCCGCGATATGCCGTTGGTGAACCGCGGCAATCATGTCGTCAGGCGCGAGAAAGACCCGCTTCACATCATGAGGCGCGACATTGTAATAGCCCAGGATGACATCGAGTAGCGCGGCGTTGACCTCCTGCAGACGCCCCTGCGGAATTGCGATCGTCTTGCCGGAAAGCTTGCCGATACTGTCGACGGGCGATTTCGGCGGCAGAACGAAGGCGACGACATCGCGACGGAGAATCGCAATCGTCTGTCCGTTGGTCGGTGGCGAGACGTCGCTGCGGATCACGGCGAGATCCGCCTCGTCAGCTTCGATCGCCTTCGAGCTCGCAGCCAGATCTTTGACCGGCAGCGGCTGAAGTCTGATCCGGGGATGATCCCTGGTCGTCTCCGTGATGAGGGCGCCAACGAGACGCTGCGCGTCGGTGCCAAGCGCTCCCGTCGTCACCCGCACGGTCGCGTGGGGTGACCAGAAATGGATCGTGGCGGCAATAGCGGCAACGACGAGAAAACCCGCTGTCCATGCTGCAAATCGCACAACCCTGGTCCTCAATCATCCGCCGACCTGGCCGAGACCGGCCACCGACGAAGCTGCTGCGGGAAACGTGCAGCCTCTCGGACGGCAAGACACAACGGGAAGGCAAGACTCTACTTAGAGGTTGGGACGCCTGCACCGTTCGCGCCTTCCGGTGATGATGAGGCAGCCGCACGCTGCCGTCCACCTTCAGACGGCTCATCAAGGTGCCCATTCCTCGCGGTGCAGCGTGTTCTGGCGCGCGAACAGGACATGCGCAGCAAAGAGAGTGCGGCCTGACACGGAGGACGAGCACGGCCCTCCGGCAGCGCGCCCTACCCGCATAGGCGAGCCGGAATGCGACAATCAAAGGCAGTGAAGCAACGCTGCTGGTCAGGTTCATCAGTCGCCCAAGGTAGAGGCCCCTCTCTGCGCTCCGGAGCAACGGACCCCTCCCCTTGGACGCAACTGAGCCCTTGCGATCATTGTAGGATGGGCTGCGGGTGGCGATCAGGCCGGGCATCAGAAGCGCCATCGTGAAGATCGGCTATCGCAGGAAACGCGGCAAAGCCGCCATACGCGAGACTATGGTGCAACGGCCACCTTGCGGGATACGCTGGATGTGCCGGGTCGAATCGCTAGCCTGGCTGCAATCGTCGGCGCAGTACTTGGCGCCTCTTCGGAGCCCCTAGGTCAATGACCATCACAGAGGAACTCGTGTCGCCGAAGACATCGCTCCAGAAAAACCCATTCGCCATCTTGGGCGCGACGACGAGAGACAACCGAAGCCGCCTTATCGAACTGGCCGATGAAGTTGCTCTGGTAGCCGATGGCGACGAGGGCCAGAAGGCCCAATCCACCCTGTTGAACATCCGGACGCGGCTAGGAGCCCGTCCGAGTAACGATTTTGGGGCGATTATGACGGGAAGGCTGGGCGGGAGATTTCGGTGCCCGGTCCTCA
Organism: Allobosea sp. P1_A7; assembly: GCF_056406775.1. Classification (NCBI taxonomy): domain Bacteria; kingdom Pseudomonadati; phylum Pseudomonadota; class Alphaproteobacteria; order Hyphomicrobiales; family Alloboseaceae; genus Allobosea; species Allobosea sp. P1_A7. Next base: position 69 of record NZ_JBFTZN010000176.1, on the reverse strand, counting down.
TCTTGAGGCTTTTGCAAGCTTCAGGAGGTTGTGAGCGGTACAGATCATTGCCCATTCGCCTCGGACCTG
>NZ_JBFTZN010000175.1:0-12173 GCF_056406775.1 Allobosea sp. P1_A7 | reverse complement strand
CCAGTAGTCATGGGGCGCATTTCTGGTCTGTGCGATCCGCCGGAACTCGCCGCTGCCGTCGATCTTGAGTGCCAGGATTTCCTGCGCGAACGGCGCCCACCCCTCGTGGCGACCGACCTCGTMCGGCATCCCGGAATAGCTCAGGAAAACCCAACCGGGCCGTCGCATCGCCAGGGAAGCGTGCTGAGCCTCGCCATAGCGGGTCAAGGTGGTGACGACACCATCATCGAGACGCCGCTTGATAACCTGGAACTGGTCGGGAGGCGCCTTGCTGATGCCGACATAGACCTCGCGGCCGTCCGCATCCACCGTCATGTCACCATGACCGGGTCGGTGGTTCTCGGTCCAGCTCTGCACCAGAGCCCCTTCGAGCGTGAAAATGAAGGTCTGGTTGGTCTCGTCCGGCAAGCTCTGGAGGCAATAGACATGTACGCCCAAGGGAGAGATGGAGCAGGCATTGCTCTGGCCTGGGAGCTTGGCGAGCGCGATGTCGGGAAACTTCGTCCGGGTCGTCAGGTCGTAGGCGAAGGCGACCAGTGCCCCACTCTCCGAAAGTGCCCGCACGACGATACGGCGACCGTCCCAGGACGGGTTTCCCTTGTAGGGGCCGAATTGAAGGTTGCGATGATGGTCTGCGGTGTAGACCACGCGCTCGAGATTGGTTCGCGGTGCCCAGAACGAAACGGTCTGCCCCCCAACGCAGATCATCAGCTCCGGATTGCGCGGGTGCCATTCGCATTCGCCGCTCCGGGTGCGCCGGAAGAGCGGCGCATAGCTGCGGCCATCGAGAAAGCACAGGCCGTTGCAGCCATTGACGATGACGAGCAGGCTCTGATCCGCGTTCCAGGCCTGGGCGCTCGAATAACGATGGCTGCAGTGGCCGGGGCCGCACACGATGCCCGAGCCCAGTGGTCCCGGCCGGGTCACCCGCGTGAATGCCACGCCGAAGGCCGGGTCCGATGCAGGCTGCAGATATCCGGGCAGCGGCATGTCCACCGGCGCGACCAGCTGCGCGGCAGAGAGGTTGTCGGCTGCGGCCGCGGGCCAGAATGCCGGCACGAGCGCGGCGGCCAAGAACGCCCCGAGCCATGATCTCGGAAGAACCGACCTCATGTGATGAAGTCCTTCTGGCGGCGAACCTGCCCCGCCGCCACGCGGGTGAGCCACCACGCGATCGTCCGTTCCAGGCCCTCGCGCAGGCTCGTGCGCGGTCGCCAGCCGGTTTCGCGCTCGAAGCGGGAGCAGTCGGCCAGCAGTGCCCGCACCTCGGAATTGACCGGCCGCATCCGCGTCTCGTCGCGCAGAACCGGCTTTTGGCACGCGCTCAGTTCGCGGATCAGCTCGATCAGGTCCGCAACGGTCACCGCCCGCTGACTGCCCGCGTTATAGGCGTGCCCGTAATCGACCGCGACCGCGCTGCCTGCGGCCATGAACGCCGCGACGGTGTCCTCGACGAAGGTCAGGTCCCTGATCGGCGTGGTGTCGCCCACCATGATGGCCGTGCAGGCCGGGTCGAGCGCCTGGCGAATGATGGTGGGGATGATTGCCCGCTCGCTTTGACGGGGTCCAAACGTGTTGAACGGCCTGAGCGTCACGACCGGAAGCCCGAACGACCGCGCAAAGGCCTCCGCCATCATATCGGCGCCGATCTTGGACGCCGAATAGGGCGACTGGCCCTGGAGCGGATGGGTTTCGCTGATCGGCATCGTCAGGGCCGTGCCATAGACCTCGCTGGTCGAGGTGTGGACGATCCTCTCCGTGCCATGCTGGCGCGCCGCTTCGAGCACGTTCAGCGTCCCCAACACGTTGGTCTCCACATAGGACTGGGCAGCCAAGTAGGAATGGGGAATGGCGATCAGAGCGGCGAGGTGGAAAACGATCTCCTGGCCCTGCACGATTCGCCCGATGAACGCGGCGTCGCGAACGTCCCCCCGCACGAGATTCAGCTGATTGCGGGTGGCCTCTGGAACATCGTCGAGCCAGCCATGGCTGTCGAAGGAGTTGTAGAGGGCAAGGGCCGTGACCTTGGCGCCGTCGCGCACCAGCGCCTCGGTCAGATGGGACCCGATGAAACCATCGGCTCCGGTCACCAGCACGCGCATGCCGCTGTAGCTCATTGAGCTGCTCCCTCGGACTTGGTTGCTTCACGGGTTTCGGCAACACCTGGCCGGCCTGTCCGCTGAGCGGGCACGGCCTGCGACGGGACCCAACCGAAGACGGCCAGAACGCCCCGCATGAGCCACCCAATGTCGCCGACGACGCTGTGATGGGGGAAATAGGCGAGATCGAGCCGCGCCTTGGTCGGAAACAGCACATCCCGATAGAAGCGCGTCGGGTCCATGTCCGGCGGGTAGAGACTGCCCTCGTTGCGGAACAGGATCTGACTAGGCCCCAACAGACCTGGCTTGTGCTCCAGAACCTGTTCGAAGCCATTCTGGAAGCAATCGGCAAAGGCCAGCGACTCGGGACGCGGCCCGATAATGGCCATGTCGCCCCTCAGGACGTTCCAAAGCTGCGGAAGCTCATCGAGTTTGGTCGCGGCCAGAACGCGGCCGACCGGTGTCATCCGCCCGTCCTTGGCCATGGTCAGGGGACATCCCTCGGTGCCGCAGGTGGCTGCGAACTTACGGAACTTGTACATGCGAAAGGGCTGCCCGCCCTTTCCCAGGCGGGCCTGGGAAAACAGGATCGGCCGACCGCCCTCCAGCCAGATGGCGCAGGCAATGACCAGCATGGGCAAGGCCAGGACCAGGGCGGCGGCAGATGCGACGATGATGTCGAAGGCGCGACTCGCGATCGCGTTCATATCGACGCCCACCGCAGAATGCCCGATCTGGCGGGGCATCATGCGACGGCCTTGACGACGGTTTCGGCCTGCACGGCACGCGCCAATGTGCCCACGACCAGTTCGACCGTTTCGGCTTCCATCCGCGGATGGAGGGGCAAAGTCAGCTCACGCAGCGCGAAGTCTTCGGTCCGCGGCAGCTGCACGCCGGGGCAGAGCTCACGGTAAAGCGTCATGAGATGGACCGGAGGGTAGTGTATCGTCGTCTGAATGCCGTTCTCCCGCAGGTGATCGATGACCTCCTGCCGCACGACACCGGCCGGCAAGACAACCGGCATGATGTGGAACGTGGATAGCCGCGGCTGCTGGAAAGGTACCGTGACGGACGGGCAGCGTTCGGCGATGAGCTGCCGGTAATCGGCCACCAGGCGGCTCCTGACCTCGTTCCAGCCCGGCAGCTTCCGCAGCTGGACAAGACCGATGGCGGCCCGCATCTCGTCCATGCGGTAGTTGAAGCCAAGCATGGTGACATCATAGGTCGGCGTGCGCGCGTTCAGGCGCTGGCGCGTTCCACTGGTCATGCCGTGCCCCCGCGCCTGCCGGATCGTCTCGAGCAGGGCGGAATCGCGGGCGATGATCGCGCCGCCCTCGGCGGTGGTCATGTTCTTGTTGCCGTAGAAGCTGAACGCAGCGGCTTCGCCGAAGGTCCCGACCTGCCTCAACCCGGGCGCATGTGCAGCATCCTCGATCACCAGCAGCCCTTTCCGGCGAGCGAAGTCCCGCCAGGCCTCGCGATCGGCGAGATAGCCGGCGAAATGAACAAGAATGACGGCCTTGGTCCGTGCGGTGCAGCGGGCCTCGGCGTCGGCCAGCGACATCAGCGGAACATCCGCCGACTCGATATCGACGAAGACGGGCGTCGCGCCGACATAGACCACGCAATTGGCGGTAGCGACGAAGGTCAGGGCGGGAACCAGGACCTCGTCGCCTGGCCCCAGTCCCAGGGCATGCAGAATGAGGTGGAGGGCCGCCGTACAGGAATTGACCGCGACGGAATCCTCGACGCCATGGACTTCGGCAAAGGCCTGCTCGAAAGCTCTGACCCGGTCCCCCATGGTCAGCCAGCCACTGTCGATGACCTCTGCAAGGGCAGTCTTCTCTTCGGGGCCCAGGATGGGCTCGGCAACCAGCAACATGGAAGGCTCCATCACGCGTGGCGGACAAGTCGCCGGCGCCGAACGGCGCCGGCCAGACCGGCGTCGTCAGGCCGCGACAGGGTGCTCGATCACAACGGACTGCTCGTCCCAGGCGACGTCCTGCGCCTTGTGGAAGTCGTCGACGCGACCGATGTCGAGCCACACACCCTCGTGCTTGAAGACGTGCACGGGCGTGCCAGTTTCCAGCATCTGGAACATCAGGTCGTCGAACCCGAAGGGCACTCCCGACGGAATGAACTCGAACACTGAGGGATCCATGCAGTACAGGCCCATGCTCACCAGATGCGGCAGCGCCGGCTTTTCCCGGAAGGTCTTGACCTCGCCATCAACCTCGTCGATCACGCCGAAATCCATCTTGATCGTGCGAGTGGTCGTCGCGATGGTTACCGGGCCCGGATGGTGCCGATGGAAGCTGGCAAACTGGCTGAGGCTGATATCGGTGAGCACGTCGCCGTTGAGCACGAGGAACGTGCTGTCGAGCTGGTCCCGCAGCAGCGAAAGCGGGCCGATCGTACCGAGCGGCTCGACTTCCTGGGTATAGGTGATCTTCATGTTCCACTGCGCGCCGTCTCCGCAGAAACTGCGAATGAGATGGCCGAGATATCCGGTCGTGACGAAAACCTCCTGGATTCCGTTCCGGCGGAGCCACTTGAGCAGCAGCTCCAGGACCGGCCTCGATCCGATCGGCATTAGCGGCTTCGGCAGGACCGAAGTATAGGGGCGCAGACGGGTGCCCTTGCCGCCGCATTGGATCACAGCCTTCATCCGAGCCTCCTATAAGTGGTCTGCGGCTACGTGCCGCTCCGGCTTGCTACGTGTGGCGCCGGGCATGACAGCGGTGGAGCGGTGTCGGAGTGCCTGACACGTCACGGCACAAGGCACCGGTTGGATCACCACGCACATAGTTCACCCGGTCATCTGGGAGAGGATGCTATGAGCGCCGTAACCCACTGTCTTCGTTCGTTTGCATGATGGAGGCGGGGCATGCCGCCATCGGCTCTTCTGCCTCCGGGCCCGGCGTCGCGTATTTCCCGCGATAGCCTTCACTCCCGGCCGGCGCGCCTCCCGGATCCCGCCTCTCCTGGAGAAGCCGGCTGGCCGGTCCGATGCAGGGTCCAGGCGGCCCCTTCGACGAGAGGATTCCCGATGCCGCGTGTCTCTGGTCCCTCTTCAGTGACCAGGCTGCGCGACACGGGCTACGGGCGCCCGCTGACCGCGGCCTGCACAGCGGCTGTCCTCGCCCGGCACAATCCACCTGGCGCTGAGTGATATCCTGGCTCTCACGGGCGACAGCCCCTGCCGCAGGGCCGATGATCGCGGTCGCCTCCGCCGTTGGCGGCAWCTCGAGTCACCCCAGCCAATGCCTGTCCCCCGCCCCGACGCCGGATCAAAAGCATCGGCCGGTGAAATGGATTCCAGCTCTCGGGAAGGCTGGGTCATCGGACCGGAAACGGGGTCCGGTCCGATGCTCTAATGGGAGAGCGCCGCATAGCCGCGTGCTGCGGGCTCCTCCGCAACGGCTCGCGATGGGCGCATCCTGGCGAGAACTGCGGCGCTGATCCGATCGATCGACAGATTGCGGCTCGGGGCATCGATGCTGCTGACTCGGATCATGGGGAGCCCGCGCGCACCGACCAGGCCGGAGATTAGGTCGACATGGTCCAYGTGATCCAGGCTGCCTTGCAGGTCGATCTCGAGGTAGCGCTGAAGCGGGCCGATCCTCTGTCGACGATCCCGAAGGCGCGCCTCCAGGAGGGGGCGTGGCGCCTCGAAGCGGATGAGCAGGTCCGGCTTCGGCACGCAGTCGAGCGCGCGTCCGACAGGGTCGCGCTCGACTATGCCGCTGAGCAGAACGAGCGAGGCGACCGCCTGGACCATGCCCTGATCGAAGATCGTGATCGCATCCGAGGATTGCGCCGCAGTCCATTCGCGATGGAGCAGCGCCAGGTGCCAATGCAGGCGAACGCCCCATAGCCGATCCTTCGGTGGCAGGATCCTGAAGAGATCCGCGACGCCGTCGGCCGAACCGGCRGAGTTGAGCAACCGGGCGCTGGCCAGGCATTTGAGGACAACGCGTCTCAGCGGGTGAGCCCGCACGCCGATCAGGGGGGTCACGACATAGCCAAGACCGCGCAGATGGGCGGTCAGGGCGGACGCCATCGTCGTCTTTCCCGCCCCGGACGGCCCGAACATCTCGAGGATCATTACAAGCCTCTTCCTCTTGCCTTGACGCTCAGAGCCGCATCCTGACCTCGGAAAATTAGGCCGAACAGAGAGATGTTGATCTCCATGTCCAGAAAACCGCCATGGGAGTCTGGTCTATCCAAATCGAAGAGGCCTTATATCCACTCCCTAAACAATATCCCATCGCTCTCTATCGTCTTTCGGATATTGGATTCCGCCACTACTTTGATTTCTCTCTCGAGACGTTTCATGTAAATGGAATGGAATTCTATATATGCCGCGTATAATTCTCTATGAGCTCCCGTATTTATCATATCAAATAGTATTTCGTATTCAGCACCTTCGACATCGAGCTTGAGAACGACGACATCATACAGCATTTTCTTTGCCATGATGAGCTTCGACAGCGAGAATGTCTCTACGACGTCAGAATCTGCATCCCCCGCGGCATACAGGCTGCTATTGTGCTCGGGAACGATCGATCGCCCTTCATAGGTAGGTTGGCGTCGATCCGACGGAGGCCCAAACAACTTGGTGAAGCCCTCCCGGACGCTCGCCGCCTTACCGATTATCTCGATATTCGCACTCGAACTCGCCTGGAGGGCCTGAAGATATGGCAGACAACTCTTGTTGGGCTCTATCATGATGAAATCAAAGTATTCTTCGGTATAGTACMGACTGAATACGCCATATCCCTGCCCGACATTTGATCCGCAATCGATGAAAAGCCCTCGCCCGCAAGAGCTGCTCTTTATCTTGGCGATAGCGCGCTTGGCGTCAGCGGACACGGCGATCCGCACGCGCATTGATCGAACTGGCGCGCTCAGCGATAGAGCGGACAACTCCAGAAATCGGAGTGCACCCTCGTCCTGCAAGACGTCGGCTGACTGCTGAAGCTTCGCCGAGAGTCTGGCACTGAGACGTCCGGCTGCCCCCATTGCGGCGTTAGTCATTCCTACCTCCATGACCGCAATACGCCTTGAGCGATGTGCGGCCTCACCTGCCACGCGCCCGGCCCATTCCTATCCAAGCATCCCATCCACCCTGATCGACGGAACGTCGCTCCATGCGTCTCGTCGAGCCCCGGCGCCAATCGACTTCTGCCTGTGGCCCGAGCACATCATGGCTGCACAGTCTCGCGAAGCAGCGGGTCAGGCCGTCAGAGGACACTATGGAGACGCCTTGTGAGCGTCATCGTCCATTCGAAGGATACTGCGGACGCCCCCCCGCGAAGGGCCGTCAGGGATGCCATCCGATCGCTGGCGAGATCACGCCTTCGCCAGCGATCCGCCTGGAACGCCATCGCCCCCGTCAGACCACTCCGGCGTCGGATCAAGACAGGCCGGCTGGCGCGCGCGTGAAAGCCTGCGGTTGCGACAGACGTCCGTGTTTGCCGCATCAGACCGGCGCATCCGCAAGGGCGTAGCGGCCGGCTTCTCACCTGTCCTTGCGATGTGAGGAGAAGCGATGCAGAGCTTCCGTTCGCCGAGCTGCCCGCATCGCCGCAATGTCTTGGCTCCGCCACAGCAACCGATGTCACCAGCCCAAGTCAAATCACCAATCCGCCTCGCCGAACGTGCTACTTCGAAACCCGATATCGCTTCGACCACGCTCGGCGCAGGACGAGACCAGCCGCCAGCCCGATCATACTGCCGGCAATACTGCACGCCGCATCGACGACTCGTGGCGTGCGGCCCGGAATCCAAAATTGGGCCAGTTCGAACCCGACGGCGCCAATGATCAGCAAGGCGGCAGACAAGGGGGCGCCCTTGCGCCCGTAGACCACAGCGAAAATTCCGCCCGTGACCGCATAGGCGAACACGTGCTCCAGCTCGGGTGGCGCCCGGGTTCTGAACTCGATGCTTCCGGGCAGGATCGAGGCAATGCCGACGAGGGAGAAGGCGCACCAGGCGACAGCCCGCCAGTGCTTCCAGCGGACAAGCCTGTCGATACCGGCGCTGCGTTGCTCCGGGTGGAGGCGGCGCGCCGAAGCAAGCCCGCTCCTCACGGCAGGACCGCGACACGGGCAAGCAACGTGACCAGCTCCGCTTGGCGCCTGGTCTGCGTCTTGGCGAAGACCGAGGCCAGCTGGGAGCGAATGGTGGTTCGGCTGAGACGCCGACTGCGGGCGACATCCGCCGGCACATCGCCGCGCGCCATTTGAATCGCCAGGCGCGTCTCGGCCATGGTCAGGCCAAACATGCGCTGAAGCATGAAGGGATTGGGCTCCAGWTGAGCATCAAGATCGAGAAGCATCACTACGCTGGTGCCGTCCGGCATGTCGTCCGCGACCTGATTGAGAACGAGAGGCGCATCGTCCTTGTCCGAAATGACGATCCAGGTCAGCGGGCCGAGTGACGGGCGGTTCGGCGCGCGCGCGATCAATCGCTTGAAGGCGCTCGTCAGTTGGTCGAGGCCTTGAACCGAGCCCGCCTCACGGCCAAGGATCAGCCGGGCCGTGGCGTTGGCTTCGACGATCTTCCGGCGGTCCTCGAGGACAAGATAGCCGCAGCCGATGCGGTCGAGCATGCTCAGAGCCACGGTGCCGCGATAATTGCTTGGGGGGGCTACGCCCGCCCCGCCCTCTTCCTGGTCGAGAACTGGGGACGCGCAAAGAGGCCCGACGAGGCCGGCATTCAAGGGCATCGCATGACGGACGGACGCACCCAGGGGCGCCGGCGCTTCGACAGATCCGCTGACCAATGACATATCGGCACTCTCCTCGATGTTCCGCATTCCGGACCAGAGACCATCCGCTTAACCTCACTCCGCAAACCATGTCGGTTGAGATGACGCGGCCACTCACAGCTCTGGTAAACTCAATTGCTGCAAGACATCGCGCACAAGGAGAGAGGAATTACTATGTATTATACTCAAATTACCTTTGATTATGTCGTCAATTTGGAAAATTATCTTATATATTCGCGCGCTCCGAATACATTGCTATAGAACAATATCGGAACCATGAGGGAACAATATCAGAAAACCCCGGAGCGAAAACGCATTCAAAGGAGCCAGTCGGCCTACACCCAAAGGTTAAGGTCCCGCCCCCCCGAAAGGCCATGCCGGCCGGCCTGCATACACCGGCCGCTGTCCCCGGCAAGGAAGGGCTACCCAAATTGGACGAACGGGCCGCGGCGGGGCAGCAGGCGGGCTCATGCCAGCGTGCCACGGAATGCTGACGGTCCCCCGTGGGTAGAGGTGATCGTCTCCATGCGCGCATGGAGATAGAGCCCCTGGAAGTGGCCGCGCTCGACAGACTCGAGCCCCGGGGCTCGCCCTCCATCCGGGCAGGCTCGCTCCGAGGCCGTTTCGAGTTCAAACCCGGCCGCTGCACGCACAAATTCGTGACGACCTGAAGATGCGTCGGGAGACTACATGTTCTCTCCGGTCCCTGCACAGTTGGCCGGCTGTCTGGTTTTCGCGCCACGGCCGCTACCGCGACGCCTCTTCCGGCGGCCCCGCGCCAATGCTGGCATCCTACGCCTGCCAGCACGTGAACCCGCTGTCAGCCGGGCCGAGCCGGCCTCTTCCACGCAAACCATAGCGTGAGGCAGAAGCTGTCGGCTTCAAGGCGAACACCCTGCCGCCTCTGAAGCGATGAGGCCGGCGATCGCCGGATTCTTCCCCCGACCATGCGGAAACGCACCGATGCCGGCGCCCTACGCCATTTACGTCCGGTTCCGATCCGTCATCCAAATGAATGAGGACAGTGCAGAGCCTGCTCCATACCGTGATTTCCTACCGGATACGGTCCTGTGGGGCAGGAACGCGCCGGAAAAGGTCATCAGGCCGAGCGCTTGCACTCAGGGGTCAGGCCCCCGCAGTCCCAGCTCCTGGCAGGAGGAGTCAAAATGGTTCCGCATGTGCTTTGCGTGGGAGGGGAGGACCATTCGCTGCGCATCCCGTTCCTAGCAGCCTTGCAGGACCGCGGCTTTCGGATAACGGCAGCCTCGACCACAGACGGGGCCGCCTTCTTGCAAGCCGGCCTGGCTCATCGGCGTTATCAATTCGACCGGTTCGATAGTCGCGGCGCCGATCTCGCTGCCATCCGCCAGCTCGCGAAGATGATCGCGGATATCGGCCCAGACATCGTCCAAAGCTTCGATACGAAGCCCAATCTGCTGGCCCCCCTCGCGGTCCGGGGCAAGGTCGCCGTGGTGCGAACCATCAATGGGATGGGTTGGGTGTTCTCGTCCGAGACGGCCCGCGCGCTCGCCCTCCGGCCGGTCTACTGCGCCTTGCAATGGCTCGCCTCCCGCTGGACCGCGGCTACGGTTTTCCAGAACCGCGCCGACAAGGCCTATTTCGAGAGTCACAGGCTGGTTCGAGGGGACCGCGCTCATCTGATCCGCGGATCGGGCATCGACATTGCCGGCTTCGATCGATCGCACGCCCGTGGCCCCGTCACTGCGGCGCTAAGGGAACAGCTCGGCCTCGGGACGGACGAGATCGTCATCACGGTCAGCAGGCTGACGCAACAGAAGGGAATTCCGACGCTGCTGGAGGCCGCTTCGCTGGTCAGGAAGGTGCGCCCGGGTGTGCGCTTCCTGCTCGTCGGTCCACGAGAAAGTGAAGGGCCCTTCGCGGTCGCTCAGGACGAGATCGACCGGCAGGCTCCCCATGTGATGGCGCTGGGCGCGAGGAAAGACGTGCCGGCCCTGCTCGCCCTTGCAGAACTGTTCGTCCTGCCGACGGAATATCGGGAGGGGATCCCGCGCGTGCTGCTGGAGGCCGGCCTTGCGGGCTTGCCGATCGTCACGACCGACATGCCCGGCTGCAGCGATGTGGTCACGCATCACTGGAACGGCCTCCTCGTGCCACCGCGCGACCCGGGCGCTCTCGCCAGCAGCATCCTCGAGCTCCTCGAAGACCGGCGCAGAGCGCTTGAAATGGGTGGTCGATCCGTAGCGCTGGTTCGACGCGAATTCGGGCTCTCGACGATCGTCGGACATTACACTGAGCTTTATCGGCAGGTTCTGTCGGAACAGGGTGGTACGGACAAGGCTGCGGGCAGGTCGCGGTCGCCGATTCTGGAGGGGGCCGGCGCGCTCCGCGGTGTCGGAGAAGGGGAATGATCCGAAATGCGCTCCTCGGAGCGGGGCTCGTGCTGTCTTCCGCATCGCAGCTCCGCCTGCCCGGCCTGCCGATCGGCCTAGGCGAGCTCTGCCTTGCGCTCTGGATCGGCCTGTCGGCGACCCGATTTCTGGCCGGGTACCCGATGGCGGCCAGTTCAGCCTTGACCCGACTGAGCGCATTCTGGGCCGTGTTCGCGCTCACCTTGAGCATAGGCGCGTGCATCGGACTTCTCTTCGATCCGCTGACCGACGTCGGCGCCATGGTGCATGACTCCACCGCCTATCTGCTCATGGCCTGTGTGACGATATTGTCCGTGGCCGAACCAGACAGTGACAACCGCCTGCGGCAGACGGCCTGGTTCGTCATCGTCTTCGGCAATATCGGCCTCGCGCTGCAGATTGCCATCGGCTGGGGGCTGCTCCCTCAGGGTTCGCTCGATCCATGGTACTGGGACCGCTTTCGCGGCTGGTCCGAGAACCCCAACCAGGCTGCGCTCTATTGCGCCGTGTTTGGTCCGCTCGCGCTCCATCTGGCGATGAGCGCGGAGACGGGCTTCGGCCGCGTCTCCGGCTTTGCTTTGGCGGTCCTGCCCGTGGTCTTCGGGCGATTGACGAAGAGCGACGCCTTCTTGGGTGCCACGGTCATCTCGAGCACGTTCCTGATCGGGTTGCGGCTGCGGACCTGGCTGGCCATGCCAGGATACAGCATGCGTTACATCGCAGCCGTCCTCTTCATCCTGGCGGCCCCGCCCACCACGATCGCGCTGTTGCCCTACGGCATCGCCGCTGCCGACGAGGCGGAGGATTTCGCCAAAAGCCTGGCCAAGGACAAAGGCGGGGACGGGACCGTAGCCACAGCCAATCTGCGGTTTCTGCTTTGGCAGCAAGCACTGCTGAAAGGGTTAGGGT
>NZ_JBFTZN010000174.1:0-12233 GCF_056406775.1 Allobosea sp. P1_A7 | reverse complement strand
GGAGTGCAGCCGCGATCGCGATATTGCTGGCCAGGGACAGGGTGGCGTTCTGCTCCTCGGCGCGTAGGCGCGGGCGGAAGATCAATTGGTAGCGGCCGTCGCCGAGAGCATCGACCTCCTGTTCAGGTGGGTCCACGCGCGCTGCGCCGCGCCGGCTCTCGGCAGCCTCGATGCGGCGGGCCAGTTCATCGAAATCGGGCGGCAGATCAGACGCGCCGACCCTGTCATAGGCGAGCTTGGCGGTGCTGCGGATGACAGCCCGCTCTGCATTGTCGAGATGGACGTTGCCATCGGTGTCGATCCGGGTGGTGAAGATCACCGCCGGCCGAGGTCCGGTGGGCAGGAGGCTCGCGGCGCCCTCGGCGAGAACCGGCGGATACAGCCCGACCTTGCCGTCCGGCAGATAGAGCGTCGTGCCGCGCTGCCACGCTTCCCGGTCGACCGCGTCGCCATCGTCGACGAACCAAGCGACATCGGCGATGGCGTAATGCAGCAAAAGGTCGTTGCCGCTGCGCTCGATCGTGAAGGCCTGGTCGAGATCCGTCGATGTCGCGGGGTCGAGCGTGACGAAAGGCCGGTCCGTGCGGTCGACATGCGCGGTCGGCGCGCGATGGGCAGCAGTTTCCGCCGCTGCAAGAACCGCGGGCGGAAACTGCTCCGGCACGCCGAATTGGCGGCGTATCGCCGCCATTCCACCGATCAGCGCATTGGTGGAATCAATGAGGGTCTTCATCCTCGCGAGACCTCTGCCCGTTGTTGAGCTGCTGCGAAGCAGCCCGCGCGAAGGTTCGCGAACTGCTATAGTTGCAACCGTTTGGGCATCACATGCAACGATAGCGATCGGTCATGTCGAGCGATGCGCCTCAGACTGGATCGGGGCGCACTTCGCTTCCCGCAGACGTGGGGCGCAATTTGCTCGACTCGAGATAGGCACGCCGGTGGGATCGACGATCGACCTGCGCCTCGCGAATAGCCTGTTTCCAGTGTCACGCCCGCGTGCCCGCTAACTCAGGTTGTTGCCCCAGATCATGATCGACAGCGAGAAGGTGATGAGGCCGATGACCGCCAGGATGAACGCGCGACGACGGGTCCCTGCCTCGCTGTGGTTCAGGCCGGTCAGCAGTGTTGCAAGCGTCCAGAGGCCCGTGAATGCCAGAAGCACCAAGGTGTAAACTGGGCCGGAGAGGTCATAACCGCCCCCTCCGATCGATGGATGTTCTGAAGGGCCGGGGCTGAGGCTCCAAACCAGAACGCCCACGACCACGACGAAGGCGGTAAGCCATACGTAGAACCCCCTGCCTTTCAATCAGCCCTCCTCAGGCTTCCGACGGTCCGAAAGGGAACCGAGCCCCATTTTGTTTGGGCAGCTTTCCCAGATACGGACGGTGGCCGCATAGCCTCGGAATGACAGAAGCTGGCGCGTCTCACGTCGCAAATGCTTCGCGACACGGACGGCGTGTGGCTGCGCGGCGATCCCTGCATCTTGGTAGCATCGACCTTTGGCAGGAGGCCACTCGCGCGCGCTGGCCGCGTCTTCAGCCGTCCCTATCGAAATCGATCAGCTGTCCATCGGCTGCAAACTCGGCATCGAACTTGATCCCATCGGCAAGGCGGCCTTCGATCTTGATGCGTCCGCCTCGCTCGAACTCAATCCTTTCGAGCGTAGCACCGGCCGGCCAGGACGGGTTTTGCAGCACCGGGGCCGGAACCAGCGAGCGGATCTGGTCAATGGGAAAGAGGCCGCGCCCCCGCGCTTCGATTTCATCGATTTCCCCGTTCTGCTCCAGTTCGACCTTGATGCGAGCGCCGCCGGGCAGGGTGCCGTAGACATATCTGCCATAGGCGATGTGCGGCTTCGGGCGGGTCTGAATGTCGGTCAAGCCGAGATCCACAATCGACCGCGGGAGATCCTGGGCGGCAAGCAGGCCGGGCCAGGCGAAGCTTGCCGCAAGGGCCGTGGCTACGAAGATGCGCTTCATCACTTCCATTCCTCTCCGCTGTCGGTCGCGCAGCAGGCCGGCTGTCGACGTCGCGACACTCCGCCGAGATTGTCAGAGATGGGCCGGAAGCAGAAGTCGTCCTAACCGACGGGGGGTGACCCGCTGAGCGGCTCCAGTATCTGGCGGCACCGGTGCCGGAGGCCGCCGCTGCCGCCGATGACGGTCCCTATTGCTGGGACAGAATCCACTTCACCAGACCTTCGGCCTCCTCGGGCGAGACGCCAGGTTGAGGCGGCATCGGCATCTGACCCCAATTGCCGCCCCCGCCCTTCATGATCTTCTCGCTCAAGGTCTTGAGCGCGGCTTCGTCCTTGGCATAACGCTCGGCCACGGCCTTGTAGGCTGGACCGATCATCTTGCGTTCGATGGAATGGCAGGCGACGCAGTTCTTGCTCCTGGCCAGTTCGGGGCTTGCGAAAGCGGGCGAGGATGCCAGAAGCGCGACGAAAGCGGCTGCGGCGAGGTGGCGAAAGTCAACCATGGACCAGGCTTCCCATCATGCGCGATCCGGATCGGTCGGTATCGCGGAACAGTGGTCGAAACGAAGCGGACAGCACCAACGCAAGGATCATCATCGGCTCTCCGGTCGGGGCGGCCAGGCACGCGATGATCTGCGGGACATGCGCTGAAACGCGAGCGCTGCCGGAGCCGGCACTTGTCCGCCGCCAGGCGAGAAGCCCAAGCTCCATCTGTCCGTATCGTCTCGTGCTGGTCGCTGTCCGAAGCGGTTGCGAATGCTGATCGCGTCAGGTCTGCGGGCGCGGCCAGGCTGGGCCCGCAGACGGAAGGTCGGCCGCGCCGCCGCTGCGGCAGGCGCGGCTGCCCATCAGGCTCAGTTGGGCTTGAGCTGGTAGACGTCGCCCTGGTCGGTGGCCACGTACATGCTGCCGTCAGGCGCCTGCACGACGGAGCGGAAGCGTCCGGCCGGCATCGGCAGGGACACCGTGCTGCGCGTGGCGGACGCGCCATCGGGCGTGATGTTGAGCACGTCGAGGCGGTTGCCGACCGGCGTTCCGTGGATGCCGATGCCCATGAAGGTCACGACCATCCGGCCGTTCCAGTCCTTCCATTGCGGGCCGTTCAGGAATACGCATGACGACATGCCCTGCGAAAGCGTGTCGTTGTTCCAGGCCGGCTTCATCGCGTTGGGATAGGTCTTGGTGTCGGTCATCGGCATGAAGGCCGAGCGCTCCTTCGGATCCACTGCGCCCATCTGGTTCGGCGAGTATCCGCAATAATTGTCGGGGCAGTCGGCGCGCCCGGCGATGTTCGGGCGCGGATCCCAGCCCGCGTTGCCGCCGGCGGTCAGCGCCGTCACCTCGTCGCTATGCCAGGGGCCGTTCTCCGCCGTGTAGGGCTGGTTGGTGCCGGGCCGGAAGCAGATGCCCTGCGGGTTGCGGTGGCCGTAGGTGAAGACGCGCGTATCGAAGCCCTGTGGCGGGTTGTTGCCGGGCGCGGCCTTGCCGTCCCGGTCGATGCGCAGCACTTTGCCCCCAATGCGGGTCGGGCCCTGCGGCACCTCGCCATTATGGGTGTCGCCCGTCGTCACGTAGAGGAAGCCGTCCGCGGGGCCAAAGCGCAGGCGCCCGCCATTATGCGCGCCGGCATCGCCGAAGGGATGGTTGCTCGGCGCCGCCTTGTAGGCGATGTCGGTGACGATATCCTGCCGGTTCGAGACCTTGGTCAGATCGGGGCTGACCACGAGCCGCAGCACCCGATTGGTTCCCGGCGCGGTGATGTTCGACGCCGAGGACACGTAGATGAAGCGGTTGTTGTTGAAGTCGGGGTCGATCGCGACGCCGCTCATGCCGGCCTGGCCGCTGCAGAAGAGGTCGGACGCGGTCTCGGGGTAGTTCTTGGAATCCTTGATGCCGAGCAGGGCGTTGATCTTGCCGGAGGGGAGCCGGACCGAGAGCCCACCGCATTTCTCGGTGAAGAACATCGTGCCGTCGGGCAGGAAGGCCATGTCCCAGGTCAGCTCGCGTCCGGACATCACCGTGGTGCTGGTGAGCCCGGGCGTTCCGCCGGGGCTTTGGGCCGTCGCCGCCCCGGATAGGGCGAATGAAGCCAGTAACGTATAAGGCAACACGAAGCGAATACGTCGAGTCATCGATGTCTCCTCCGAGTTATTGTGCATCCCTGTAAAGGCCAGCGATCCGCTGGATCCTGGGCCGAAAGCATTGTTCGACAGGTCGATTGTTATGCGAGCGTCCAATGTCGTGCAACATCGTTTCGCGTCGAGGTGGTGCGTCGATTCCGCGGCAGAGACGCTGGGGCAGCGCTAAGCTTGCTTGGCTAACGCGAGCGTCAATATTGGAGATGACGAAAAGTCTTACGCAAGAGGATAGGCCGCCGGATGCGGCGCGATATGCCGTTATCCGAGGGCACGCCCCAATTGCATGCCGCGATGACGATAGGTGAATTGATGATCGCTGAGTCGTGGTTCGCTCTGAGTGCCGACGGTCTGGAAAATGGGCAGATATAGACTGGAGAATTTCCAGATTAGTCTCGGCCATATCCGGGAGCTACTTTGCGAGGCTCGCCAGCCCGGGGCCGGATCGCCGGGGAGGGCGCCCGGGCCCGGTACGCCCCGGCCCCAATCTCGGCCAGCTCGCATGGTGGCGAGGCGCAGCATCCGCCGTTCGCGTCGCAATACGCGTCCTTCGGCAGAGTGGCTTTGGGGGCGACGGAGGATTTCTGGAGCGCGCGCGACCGGTGTCCCGATCTGGAGTAGCCCGCTCGCCATCCCGTTCGGGAAAGAGCTCCAGCATCGCGCGTCGCCGATCTCCGGGTACCGCCTGCCCTCTTCTGGAAACCTCGTCTTTCCAATGCGATAGAGGACAGGGATGAATCTCAATCTGAGGGCGAGGGCAGGGTCTGGCGCCGACCTGTCAACTCCCGACCAAGGCGGCCAACGGGAATCTCGCGCCATCTGAGCCACCGCTTGGCACTTGCAACAGCTCAGTTTGACAAGCGAGGTCCCTGTGCCGGCATGGAGGTGAGCGTGCCGACGATCCGGTCGGTGCCCGCGCCTGCCGCGCAGAGCGCGTTCGCCGTCTCGCCGAAATCGACGAGATCATGGTGGCGGGCATCCGTGGCGCGCTCCAGCGGGATCAGCCAGGCCGCATGGCCGCGGCGCGCAAGGCCTTCGAAATAGAGCTTCTGGGAGGAGAACGGCACATTCGTCTCGCGCGGATCGCCGATCACGAAGACGCGCCGTGCGGGATCGGTCGGCACCTTGTCGAGCGCAGCCGAGGGGTCGAAACGCTCCGATCTCTGCCCCGGCCTCACGAGGCCGCGTGCTTCCAGATAGGCGCGATAGGCGGCTGCGCCGGAGGAGATCACCGCACAGCGCAGATCGTCGCGCTGCGCCAGCATCTCCGCGACGAGCGTTCCGCCACCGCTATGCCCGCCGAGCGCCCATGACTGGATGTGATACCGCGCCTTGAGACCGTCGAGCGCAGCCGAGATGAGCTGCGCTTCGATGGGGCGACCGCGCATCGTGTAGTGCTTGCCGGCGCTTCCATAGGTTCCGGGCCGCCCCAGGAAGATCGAGGGGATGCCGAAGCGGGCCGAAAGCCTCTGCTGCAGCGCGACCATCTCCGTCGGGCCGAAGCCGCTTTGCCGCTTGTCCGCATTCGCCCCCTTCGGTCCCAGTACGTCGCCGTTCAGCCAGATCGCGGCGATGGGGATCGTGCCGGAGCCAGGTTTCAGCCCGGCCGCATAAYATCGCAGGCATGTCGCCTGGGTTTCGAGCCAGATCGCGGTATTCTTGGCTTCCAGCGCCGCGCACTCGGTCCGGCTGATCCTGATGCCATCGACCACGGCGATCGGGTCGAAATTCGCCCGCTCGGGGATGGATTGAGCGGAGGCCGGCGCCAGTCCTGGCGCCGCGGCAAATGTCAGCGTCAGCAGTCCGAGACGGCTTGAAGCTCCTATACCGCGCATCCTCGACTCCAAACGCGTTGCCGCCGAACCGGTACAGGCGCGGCCGATCCATGGACAGGGCATGATTGGCTCATTTCGCGGGCGGAGGCGAACGCCATCCCGCCCCGCGGGCGAAGCGGCGACATCTGACGACATTTCGGCGCGCATCGGGCAAGATGGCCCCCCTGCCACCGGAGGGTTGGCCGATGACGCGACGGGATTTCGTCCTCTTGCTCGCTGGCGCAGGGCTGACCTGGCCGCTCGGATCGCGTGCGCAGCAGCCCAAGGCCGTCCATCTCGGCTGGCTCACCATGGGACGGGTCGCCGAAGTCAGCCCGTTTCTCGACGCATTGCGTGCCGGGCTTGCCGCCCTGGGCTATGTCGAGGGCCGCAATCTCACGATGACGGCGCGCTATGCCGATGGCGACAGTGACCGGGTCGTGGCCTTGGCGGACGAACCGGCCGCCATGCCGGTGAATGTGATCGTCACCCATGGTCCGGCGACGAGCCTGCTTCAGAAGGTCAGCGCCGTCGTCCCGGTGATCTATGTGTTCAGCGCCGACCCTGTTCTGGCCGGGCTCGCCGAGAGCCTTGCCAGGCCCGCACGCAAGATGACCGGAATCACCTTGATGTCGGTCGAGCTGAACGGCAAACGCTTGGAAATGCTGCGGGAAGTGATGCCGCAGATCAATCGTGTCGCGATCATCGCAAGTCCGACGCATGCCGGAGAGGAGCTGGAGCGAAGCAATTCGATCGAGATGGCTGAGAAGCTCGGCATTGCGATCCAATATTTTTCCACCCCGGGTCCCGATGCGCTCCGTCTGGCCTATGCCGGCCTGGCCGCCGACCCGCCGCAGGCGATCGTGGTCTTTCCCGATCCGATCACCTTCACGAACCGCCGGCAGATCGTCGATGTCGCGAACGCACACCGCATTCCCGTCGTCTCGGCCTGGGCCGATTTTGCGGAGGCCGGCGCCTTGTACACATACGGACCGAAGCTCGCTGAATCCTATCGGCGGGTCGCCTATTACGTGGACCGCATCCTGAAGGGAACGAAGCCGGCGGAACTGCCGATCGAGCGCCCGACCGTGTTCGAATTCGTGCTCAATCTGAAGACGGCGAGGGCGCTCGGCATCGAGGTCAAGCCAGCTCTGATCGAACGCGCCGATCGCGTGATCGAATAGTGCGCCGGCTCCGGTCGCCTGCGCCGGCGAAACCGGCATCGTGGGCGCGGCCCTTCAGGAGTGACGGCGGCCGGCCCAGCCCGCGAGCCGGGCCAGGAAGGCGTCGGCGGCCCCGAGCTGCGCGGGCGCGATCCATTCGTCGGGCTGGTGCGCCTGGGCGATCGAGCCCGGCCCGCACACCACCGCGGAGATGCCGGCGGCCTGGAAGAAACCGGCCTCCGTGCCGAAGGGCATCGCGAAGGGCGGGCCGATGCCGCCGAGTGCGGCGACGACAGCGAGAGCCGGTTCGGCGCCGGCGCTCGCCAGAGGCGGAACATGGACATGCCTTCGCGTCGACTGGCGGATGTCGGGCGGCGTTGCGCGGGCGAGATAGGCGGCGACCAGCCGTTCGGTMTCCTCGGCATCCTCAGGCGTGACCGGCCGGAATTCCCAGAGCAGCTCGCAGGCGGAGGGCACGATGTTGATCGCCGAGCCGCCCTCGATCCGGCCGAGATTGACGGTCGTGCGGTCGATCGCCCCGGCGCGGTGCCCGACCGCCCTGAGGAAGCCGGCGAAATCGACCGCGGGATAGATCGCGCTCGCCCCCGCGCTCGGATCGCTCGAATGCGCCGCCTTGCCTTCGAAACGCGTGCGGAACCCGAGAAAGCCGCGATGGCGGTCGCCGAGCCGCATCAGGGTCGGCTCGCCGATGATGCCGAGCTCCGGCCTCTCCTCATGGGCGAGCAGATCGGCGATCAGGCCGGGCACGCCGAGACAGCCGACCTCCTCGTCATAGGACAGCGMGATATGGATCGGGCGGGCRAGATCGGCGGCCGCGAAACTCTCCGCCGCAGCAAGGCAGGCCGCGATGAAACCCTTCATGTCGGCGGCGCCGCGGCCATGGAGCTTGCCGTCGCGCTCGCTCAGCCGGAAGGGGTCGGAGGACCAGCTCTGGTCGTCGACGGGAACCGTGTCGGTATGCCCGGAGAGGACGACGCCGCCCGGCGCGCGGGGGCCGAAGCTCGCGAGGATATTGGCCTTGCCGCGACCCTCGTCATGGCTCAACCGGACACGGGCGCCGATGCCGTCGAGGCGGTCGGCGACGCGCTCGACGAGCGCCAGGTTCGAGCGGCTCGATGTCGTGTCGAAACCGACCAGTTCCGCGAGCAGGGCGATCGTCGCAGTCATCGCCGTTCACGCCACCTGCTCGTGATCGGCGAAATCCTCCTGCGCAAACACGGTCATGATCTGGCTTCTCCGGGGCGTCGGGATACGGACGGGCGGCCGCCAGCGGCGGCGAGGCCGAAGCCGCCGAGGATCAAGGCCGCGCCAACGAGATGGAACGGCTGCACGGGCTCGCCGAGCAGCAGGAAGGCGAGGGCGGCGGTGAACAGGGCGACGAGATGGAAGGAGGCGCCCGTCACGCTCGGCCCCAGCGCACCGACGCAGCGATTCCAGATGATGAAGGCGAGCAGCGAGGCGAAGACGCCGATATAGAGCACCGCCGCGATCGGGCCGGGCGATATCGGGATCGTCGCGCCCTGGGCGAGCTCCCAGATCCAGAACGGCAGCAGCACCAGGAGCCCCGCCGCCATCGTCGCGGCTAGGAAGAGGAGCGGGTCGAGATCGGCCGGGCGGCGGCGCAGCAGCACCGAATAGACCGCGTAATTGGCGACCGCGATTAGAACCAGCGGCTCGCCGCCGGTGAGGCTCAAGCCCGACAGCGTCGAAGGCGCACCGCGCGCGACGATCCAGCTCACGCCGACGAAGGAGATGGCGATGCCGGCCAGCGTGCGGGCCGAGACACGCTCGACGCCGAGCATGAAGGCGGCGAGCGGCACCATCAGCGGCAGGGTCGAGTTCAGGAAGGCGACGCTCGCGGCCGGTGCACTTTGCAGGGCGAGATAGCCCAGCGCATTGTAGCCGGCGATGCCGAAGGCGCCGCAGGCGAAGACGAGGCCACGCGCGCGGATGAGCGCCTGCCGCTGCGCACGAAGCGTGCCGAGAACGAAGGGCAGCAGGCAGGCGAGCGCTACGAGCCAGCGGCCGACCGCCAGCGAGACAGGCGGAAAGGATCCTGCGAGCGCCCGGCCGAGCACGAGATTGCCGGCCCAGAACAGCGGCGGCAGGGGCAGGAGCAGCAAGGGCTGCGACCAGAGACGCTGGAAGAGATACATCGCGAGCGCCTTACGCGACGCCGGCGAGGCCGATGCGCAGCCGGCGGTTATGCCGGCCCTTGTTGTCGATCTTCAGGATGCTGATCGGCGGCGAGGCCCCGGTCGACGCGAGATGCGTGCCGCCGCAGGCCTGCCGGTCGAGCCCGACGATCTCGACGATGCGGACCTGCCCGTCCGCCGTCGGCGGCGGGGCGACAGAGCGCGAGCGGATCAGGCCGGGCTCCGCGAAGGCCGCGGCTTCCGCGACATGGCTTTGCCGCACCGGAAAATCCCGCCGGATCAGATCGTTGACCGTGCCTTCGATGGCGCGCAGGCGCTCGTTATCCGCCTCGGGCAAGTCGAAATCGATGCGCGCCGTGCCGTCCTCGTTCATCTGCACCCCGGTGACGAGCGCGCCATTGAAATCCTGGAAGACGACGGCATTCACGATATGCAGATCGGTGTGCAGCGCCCGCATCAGCTGCCGGAACGGCCCGTCGACCCTCGCTTCCACGGGCGCCGCCGGCAGTTCGAGCGGTTCCGCCAGCATGTGCCAGAGCCGGCCGCCCTCGTTTTCGAAACCCGCGATCGCGACTTCGCCGCCAGTCCAGGCGAGCGTGCCGCGATCGGGCAATTGGCCGCCGCCGCCGGGATAGAACGGGCTCTCTGAAAGCGCGACCCGGCCTGGCCGTGTCTCTACGACCTCCGTCGCCAGCGTCAGGACATCGGGATGATCGAGGCAGTAATAGCGGGACATGAAACTCACCTTGCGGGCAGCCCCGACGAGGGGCTTGCCTGCAGGCGAGAGTGGCGCGGCGCGGCGCGTGTCTATTGGCGAAAATTGAGAGCGCGATCAGATCGCCCGTGTGCGGCGGCTCTGCCGAAGACCGCAATCCACGTTTCCTGCCGATGCTTCAGCCGGACGCGGCGCGCACCCATTGCAGCGGCGTAATGCCGTAGCTGCGCTTGAAATGCCGCGTCAGCGCGCTCTGGTCGTAGAAGCCGGCGTCGAGCGCAGCAGCGGCGATCGTGGCGCCGCGCCCGAGCGCCCTGATCGCCGCCTTGAGGCGCAGTTGCGTGAGATAGGCATGCGGGGTCAACCCCGTGCTGCGCTTGAACAGGGCGATGAGCTGGAACGGCGTCAGACCGACCTCCAGCCCCAACTGCTCCAGCGTGAGGTCCTCGGCATGACGCTCCCGCATGAACTCGCGGATGCGGGCGGCTTTGGCGCGGTCCCGCGCCGGCAGCACCAGCCGGGGTTCGCCCGCGGCATGGCGCCGGATCAGGGCACCGAAGCTGCGCAGCAGCAGCTCGCGCTCCTCAAGCGGATCGTCGCCCTGGTCRAGGATGCGGTGCAGGCCGAGGAAAGCCTCGATCAGATCGGGGTCGTGGACGGTGTTGCGGCTGAAATAGGCGGTCTCATCCAGGCCCAGCGCGGTCTTCAGCGTCTCGATCGCCGGTGGCGTCAGGTAGAACCCGCGATAGAGCCAGCGCCGGCTCCAGCCCATCCGCCCGGAATGGGGCTCGTCGGGGTTGAACACCAAGAGGCTCGAGGTCCTGGCCTCGTCGCTGCGTCCGCGGCTCTTGAATTCGGCGCCGCCGGCTTCGGTGACGGCGACGACGAAGCCGTCATGGCTATGGGGCGCATAATCATGGCTGGTGAAATCGGCAACGAGGCAGCTCAGGCCCGGAACCCGCGGGTCGTGCCAGTAGCGCGAGGAGTTGCGGAGGTCGATGCGGGCCAAGATGCGATCCGGACGGTGAGGACGGGTGCGATGGTGCGACGATCCAGGCCGGATCGCAACCATGCTGCATTGCCGAAGGCGCGCCATCGGCTCCTCGAAACGCGCTCATCCCAGCCGCGATTGCTCACGGAACTGACGCGGCGTTACGCCGGCAATGCGGCGGAAGGCGCGGCTGAAATGCGCCGGGTCCGTGTAGCCGGTCGAAAATGCGACATCGATGATCCTGGAATCCGTGTCGCGCAAAAGCCTGGCCRCATTCTCATATCTGACCGTGTCGAGGATGTCCGAATAGGTCAGGCCGACATGGGCGAGCTTGCGCTGAAAGCTGCGGGCGCTGACGCCTGCCATCTCCGCGACCTCGGCCAGAGCCGGGGTTCGCTCATCCAGATAGGCCGGCAACATCAGCTTGAGCAGTTCGACGATGTCAAAGGCCGAGGGACCATCCGCGTGATCGTGCGGGGGGGCAAATGAGTCGGTCGAACGGTTGGAAAGACCAAGGTGGGAGACCGGCAGGCTGATCCAGGCAGCGTGCTGGCCTGACAGGAACTGCACATTGGGCCAGGCGGCCCGCGTCGCAGGACCCGGCGTGTACCTCGTCTCGAAGGCGATCGTTCCCGGCATCCAGTCGGGCCCTGCAAACTGCCGGATGATGTAGACCGGGAAAATATTCTGGATCCATTGTGCGTATTCCAGATTGAGCAGCCCATCTGTCCCGGCGAGCCTGCTGCAGACGCGCGCATGATCGTCATGGTGTTCGATCCACATGCTCAGGATCGTATCCTCCCGTGACGCCCAGCGGCAGGCGTGCCTGAGCGCAACGAGCAGTGTCGGGGCGTGCGCGATCAGCGCCCGGGTCCTTTCTCTCAAATGCAGGAAATGCAGCCGCTGGGTCGCGAGGAAGCCGAAATCCTCGATGCCCTGGGTTCTCCCGGCGGTTGCCGCGAAGCGCAGCACCGGCAGGAGCGGCAGGTAGAAGTCGCTCTTCTCCTCCAGGGACGAGGGAAGCCGGAACTTCTCCAGGAGCGAATGTGTCGGCGCCCCCATCTCGTCGAGAATTCCGACGAAGGGCAGAAGGAACTGGCCGCGCGTCAAAGGGATATCAGCCATCGGATCTCGCCGTGATCATCGGGGCGCCGCGTTTCCTGGGGCAGGGCTACCCCAGGATTCGCCAACGACGCGCAGAATAGCCGGTCGCGATTGGCGCGAAATGGCAAGACTGCGATCTGCCCATGCACGAAATGC
>NZ_JBFTZN010000173.1:0-20054 GCF_056406775.1 Allobosea sp. P1_A7 | reverse complement strand
GCGGATATCCTGCGCGTCTTCGCCGAGGCGAAGGGGAAGCTCGGGCCCATCGCCCAGGTCGTCAACAATGCAGGCATCACCGGCAAGTCGGGCCCGCTAGCCGAGGCGGACGCAGAGGTCATTCGCAACTGCATCGACGTGAACGTCACCGGCGCGTTGCTGGTCGCGCGTGAAGCGGCACGGGCGCTGCTCGCTCAACCGGAGCGGAAGGGCAGGGCGATCGTCAACATCTCCTCGGCTGCGGCAACGCTTGGCTCGCCCGGCGAATATGTCTGGTACGCCGCCTCCAAGGGAGCGATCGATACGTTGACGGTTGGTCTGGCGAAGGAGCTTGCTCCAGCCGGCATCCGCGTCAATGCGGTTGCGCCCGGCATTACCGAGACCGAGATCCATGCCCTGTCGACGGGCGAAGCGGGCAGGGTCGAGCGCATCGCGCCGCTCGTTCCCCTGCAGCGGGCGGCGTCTCCGGACGAGATCGCCGAGGCCGTGCTGTTCCTGCTGTCCGAGGCTTCCGCCTATACGACAGGCGTGGTTCTGCGCGTGGCGGGCGGCCGCTGATAGCGCGGGCGCCCTGAACGACAGATTCGGCTGCGCCTGCCGCGCGGCGCGGCTGGATCAGGGCCGCGGCCATGCTAAACCGCAGGCTCACGTCTCCGGTTCCAGCCTTCGCCATGCGCATCCTGCTCGTTCTCATTGCTTTCGGAATGATAGCGGTTCCCGCGCTGCTCGCGCTTGCGCGGACGGGGGAGCCGACCGGGCGTCGGGTCGGGCGGGCGTTGATCATCTTCCTGACGCCGGCCTTCGCGCTCGGCCTGATCCATGGCGTGCCTGAACTCGATGGCCGCGCCCTGCAGAACCCCATCGCCTGGACCACGTTTCGGCTGGTCCTGACCGGCCTCGCCCTGATCCTGCCCTGGTGCCTCTATGTCTGGCTCACGGGCAGGCGCTGACTTCATTCACGGWTTGCTGCCATGACCGAACCCGTCGACACCCCCTCCATCGACCACGCCTTCACCGGCGATCGGCGCGGCCCGGCGCAGGACCCGACCTATGCCGGCGCGCTCTCCTTCATGCGCCGCCGCTACAGCAAGGATGTCGCCGGCTGCGATCTGGTGATCTGGGGCGTGCCCTTCGATCTCGCGGTCTCCAACCGGCCGGGCACGCGCTTTGGACCGCAATCACTGCGCCGCGTCAGCGCGATCTTCGACGGCGATGCCCAGTATCCGTCCCGCATCGACCCGTTCGAGCATCTCTCGGCCGTGGATTACGGCGACTGCTCGCTGCCGCGCAGCGACCTGCTGGGCTGCGCCAAGGCGATCGAGCGCGAATCCGCCGCGATCATCGCCACCGGCGCCCATCTGGTGACGCTCGGCGGCGACCATTTCATCACCCTGCCGCTGCTGCGCGCCCATGTYGCCCGCCATGGCAAGCTGGCGATCGTCCAGTTCGATGCGCATCAGGACACCTGGGACGATGGCGTTGGTGCGGTGTCGCATGGCACGTTCATGCTGGAGGCGGTGCGCGAGGGGCTGATCGATGTCGATCGCTCGATCCAGGTCGGCATCCGCACAGTTGCGCCCCGGGATTGCGGCATCCAGGTGCTTGGCGCCTATGAAGCCCATGAGCTCGGCGTCGATGGCGTCGTCGAGCGCATCAAGCAGCGCGTCGGGCAGGGCCCCGCCTATCTCACCTTCGATATCGACGCGCTCGATCCGGCCTTCGCGCCGGGCACGGGCACGCCCGTTGCCGGCGGCTTTACGACGGCGCAGGCACTGCGCATGGTCTGGGCCATCCGCGATCTCGATTTCCGCGGCATGGACATCGTCGAGATCTCCCCGCCCTATGACCATGCCGACGCGACGGCGATCGCCGGTGCCGCCGTGGCCCAACACTACATCCAAGCGCTGGYGCTGAAGAAGAAGGCCGATTGAATCGCTGTGCGAGCGGGCTGAATCGACTTACGAGCCGCGCGCACCAAGCGATTCAATCCGTTGGCAAATCTGGCATGACGCAAGCCTCCGCCTCGTCGGGCGAGAGGCTTGCCGTGCCCCGCAGGGCAACGTCGCGTCACATGCCGATTGACAGGGGCGGCGCCCTCCCACATATCAGCGTCATGTTCATGTGCTCGATCCGACGTCGCACCAACCAGGCCGCCCCGGCGCGCCCGCGATGACGCTCGGCTGAACCCCGAATTGTCCGCGAACCGCGCCCGGAGCGCGGTTTTTTTATGCCTGATGCTGACCTATCAATGAGCGCGAGCGCGCTTTCGGAGGCCCTCATGAGCCAGAATCTGAAATCGATCTTCATCGACGGCGAAGCCGGCACCACCGGCCTTGGCATTCGCGACCGGCTGGCAGAGCTGCCGGAGGTCGTCGTGAAGAGCATCGATCCCGACAAGCGCAAGGATCCGGCCGCCCGCAAGGCGATGATGGCCGGGGTTGATCTCGTCGTGCTCTGCCTGCCTGACGAGGCAGCGAAGGAATCGGTGGCGCTCGCCGACGAACTCGGCGCGGACGCTCCCAAGATCGTCGATGCCGCGACTGCCCATCGCGTCGCGCCGGGCTGGGTCTACGGCTTTGCCGAACTCGCCCCCGGCCATGCCGCGGCAATCGCCAATGCCAACCGCGTCTCCAATCCCGGATGCTACCCCACCGGCGGCATCGCCCTGCTGCGGCCGCTGGTCGATGCGGGCCTGCTCGCGCAGGATCATCCGGTGACGGTCAATGCCGTCTCCGGCTATTCCGGCGGCGGCAAGAGCATGATCGAAGCCTATGAGGCGGGCGTCGCCCCGTCCTTCGAGCTCTACGGGATGGGGCTCAAGCACAAGCACCTGCCGGAGCTGCAGGAATACGCGCGCCTGACCCGGCGGCCGATCTTCGTGCCGTCCGTTGGCAATTTCCGCCAGGGCATGCTCGTCTCGGTACCGCTGCATCTCGACACGCTTCCGGGCAAGCCGAAGGTCGCCGACCTGCACGACGCGCTGGCGGCGCGCTATGCCGGCTCGACCTATGTGAAGGTGGTTCCGGCCGAGGCCGGCGGCAAGCTGGAAACGGAGTCGCTCAACGACACCAACCAGCTCGAATTGCGGGTCTTCGGCAATGAGGAGCTGCGGCAGGCGGTGCTCGTCGCCAAGCTCGACAATCTCGGCAAGGGCGCCTCGGGCGCTGCGGTCCAGAATATCCGCCTGATGCTCGGGCTCGGCGAAGCTTAGATCATCGAGCCGGATATCGTCCGCAAAGGCGAAAGGCCCGGCCCCAAGCCGGGCCTTCTCCGTTGAGGCAAGGGGAGCAGCGCGGGCAATCCGCTGCGGTCACGACCTATGGTCAGCTGACGGGGTCGTGATGACCCTTTGCCTTGACGTCCCCCAAATGGGGGTAGCCGATATGGGGAGGGATGGCCTCTATCGGGGGATCGGTTGTGCGTAATGTCACGTCGCTGCGGCGACTGGTGGCTTTACGACACGAGACCCGAGACTAGTCCCCGCCGCTTTGGCTGCCTCCATGGCAGCTGTGAGCGACATTATTTGCGGTGTGGGCAACGCCGCCATGGTTGGGTCAAGCAGCCATGGCGGCGTCTTTTTATCTCAGCCCTTGTAGGGGACGAAGTTCTGCTTCTGCGTGCCGAGGCCGTCGATGC
Organism: Allobosea sp. P1_A7; assembly: GCF_056406775.1. Taxonomy (NCBI): domain Bacteria; kingdom Pseudomonadati; phylum Pseudomonadota; class Alphaproteobacteria; order Hyphomicrobiales; family Alloboseaceae; genus Allobosea; species Allobosea sp. P1_A7. The sequence continues at coordinate 16,418 of NZ_JBFTZN010000173.1, read as the reverse complement.
CGAGAGCCACGACCTCGCCGCCCTTCAGGAAGCGCGGCGGCTTGAAGCCGAGACCAACGCCGGGCGGAGTGCCGGTGGTGATGACATCACCCGGATCGAGCCGCATGAACTGGCTGATATAGTGCACGAGATAGGCGGCACCGAAGATCATCGTCTTGGTCGAGCCGTTCTGGACGCGCTCGCCATCGACCTCGAGCCACATGCCGAGATTCTGGATATCGGCGATCTCGTCGGGGGTCACCAGCCAGGGGCCGAGCGGGCCGAAGGTCGGGCAGCCCTTGCCCTTGGCCCATTGGCCGCCGCGCTCGGTCTGGAATTCGCGCTCCGAGACGTCGTTGCAGACGCAAAAGCCTGCGATCGCGGCCATGGCGTCCTTCTCGGCGATATAGGAGCCGCCATCGCCGATCACGATCGCAAGCTCGACTTCCCAGTCGGTCTTCTTCGAGTTCTTCGGGATGGTGACGTCGTCATAGGGGCCGACGATGCAGTTCGGCGCCTTGTTGAACAGGATCGGCTCGGCCGGGATCGGCGCGCCGGTCTCAGCCGCATGGTCGGCGAAGTTGAGGCCGACAGCGATGAAATTGCACACATCGCCGACGCAGGCGCCAATGCGCGGCGTCCCCTGAACCTCGGGGAGCGTTTCGGCATCGAGCGCCTTCAGTGCCGCAAGCGAGGCCGAGGTCAGCGCCTTGCCGGCGATGTCCGAAACCTTGCCTGACAGGTCGCGCAGCACGCCCTTGGAGTCCAGCAGCGCGGGCTTCTCTTGGCCGAAAGCGCCATAACGTACCAGTTTCACGTCGTTTCCCCCGTTTCAATCGATATGATCAAAGGTGCGCGATCCTGTGCGGACGGGGCGCCGGAGGCAAGCGGTTCCTGCGCATGACGCGACTGCACAGGGGGGCCCCGAAACTTGTTGCGGGAATGCAACGGCCGTCGCCAAAGCAAAGGCTTCTGCAACCCTTAGACGTAGGCTCGTAGAACTGCCACCTGCGCAAAACTTGTGATAGTTCGCATATAAACGATCTTTTTCACGCGCCGACTTGATCGGCACTGCAGGAATCGGCGGATTTTTAGCCGATTCTGCCTGCTGCGGTGCAAGCACATGGAGAAGCATGGCGAAATTGTGCCGTTCAGGGCGGGATTGCGGCAGAAACGCGAGCGCGGCATGTTCGTCGGCGAAGCGGGTGATTTGCCCGAAAGAACGTCAATCCTAGGGATGGGTACTCGATGAAGAGCATGGTTCGCTACACCGCCGCTGCTACCGTTTCAGTCGCTGCTCTTCTGGTTTCCGGCGTCGCTTCGGCAAGTTCGTTTTCGCTGCGCAGTGGAACGAGTGCCGAGGGCCTCGGCATGGCATTTGCCGGCGCGGCCTCCGGCGGCATCGGCATGGGAGCCATGACCTTCAACCCGGCCACGATCACCATGTTTCCAGGCCGCAACAGCAATTGGAACTTCAGCTACATCGCCCCGAGCGCCAGCTACGATCCGACCTCGCCAACACGGGTGCGGCTGCCTAACGGCGCGATCGTCCCGATCGGCGCCGCTGGAGGAAGCAACCTCGGCACCGGCGAGATCGGCGGCGATGGCGGTTTCGTGCCGGCTTCGTATTCAGCCTGGCAGCTGACCGATCGCCTCTGGATCGGCATGCACACCGGCGTGCCCTTCGGATTGCGCTCGAAACCCGAAAACCAATTCAATGCGTCTCAGATCTACGGCCGCTCGGCGCGCGTCGCGACGATCAACGTTACGCCGACGGTCGGCTACCAGGTGAATGACTGGCTCGCCGTGGGCGCAGCGCTCCAGGTGCAGTATTTCAAGACCAATCTGAAGCAGGCAGCTGGCATCACGGCTACGGCGGCCAACACCATCCTCGAAGGCGACTCGATCGATTTCGGTTACAAGCTCGGCGTGACGCTGACCCCGTGGCAGGGAACCAATATCGGCCTGGCCTACCGCTCGATGATCCATCATTCGCTGGAGGGCACGTTCAAGACCCCGGCCGCGGTCCCGCCGATCCTCGCTGCGGGTTCGAACCCGATCAAGGCGAACCTGAATCTGCCCGATTCGGTCGTATTCGGCCTCTCCCAGGTCATCAACGACCAGTGGCAAGCTCACCTTGGTGTCGAATGGACGAACTGGAGCCGTTTCCGTCGCATTCCCGTGGTCGCCAGCAATTTTGGCGTTCCTTTCACCAGCCTGAACTTCCAGTATGACGACAGCTGGTACTTCGCGGCGGGTCTCGAATACAAATACAACCGCGATCTGACCCTTCGCGCCGGTGTCGGTTACGAGCTTTCGGCCGTGAACGACGAGAACCGCACGGTCTTCATCTCGGATAATGACCGCCTCTGGTTATCGACAGGCTTCAGCTATCAGGTCTCGGATAGGATCAAGTTCGACCTGGGCTATACCTACCTCCACGTCCAGAATGCGAGCGTGAACTATTCCGGAGCGCATCCGCAGCAGGGCGCGGTTCTCTACACGGCCGAGGCCAAGCCGCATGTTCATGTCGTTTCCGCCGGCATCACCTATCGTTGGGACAATCCGCAGGAGACGATCCCGATGCGCCCGGTGGTGCGGAAGAACTGATCGACGTACCCAATTCTGCGAAAAGCCGGCCCTTGGGTCGGCTTTTTTGTGATCCGGAAGGTCATCCGGCTCCGAAGGGGCTCAAACCCTGATCTTGACGTAGCTTCCAGGCGCGTCCTCGAGCGGCGCCAGTGCTCCGTCGCCCGGCTCGCGCGCCGGCAGTGTCTTCGGCGCCTGCGAAGTCAGCCAGCCGAGCCAATGCGGCCACCAGGAACCGGGGTGTTCGACGGCGCCCTTGGCCCAATCGGCGAACACGCCCTCGGGTTTGCCCCCGGTCCAGTACTGGTACTTCACCTTGCCAGGCGGGTTGATCACCCCCGCGATATGGCCGGAGCCCGCCATGACATAGTCGACCGGCCCGCCGAAACATTGCGAGCCGATGAAGACGGACTGGGCCGGAGCAATGTGGTCTTCCTTGGCGGCGAGGTTGTAGACGGGAATCTTCACCGCCTTCAGATCGAGCGTCTTCCCGCCGATCGTCATCTCACCCTTGGAGAGCCGGTTCTCCAGATAGCAGCCGCGCAGATAGAAGGAATGGTTGGCGGCCGGCATGCGCGTCGAATCGGAGTTCCAGTAGAGCAGGTCGAACGCGGTCGGGAGCTTGCCCTTCAGGTAGTTGTTGACGGCATAGGACCAGATCAGGTCGTTCGGCCGCAGCATGTTGAAGGCTCCGGCCATGCGCGCGCCGTCGAGATAGCCGCGCTGGGCCATCTGCTCCTCGACGGCGCGGATCTGATCCTCATCGACGAAGACCGAGAGTTCGCCGGCCTTCGAGAAATCGACCTGCGTCGTGAAGAAGGTCGCGCTCTCGATGCGCTTGTCCCTGGTCGCAGCCATATAGGCGAGGGTGACGCCAAGCAGCGTGCCGCCGACGCAATAGCCGATGGCGGTCACGCGCTTTTCGCCGGTCGCCTGCTCGACCGCGTCAAGGGCCTCGAAGATGCCCTCGCGCATATAGCTCTCGAAATCCTTGGCGGCGTGGCGCTCGTCGGGGTTGACCCAGGAGATGCAGAAGACCGTCAGTCCCTGCGCCACGCACCAGCGGATAAAGCTCTTCTCGGCATTGAGATCGAGAATGTAGAACTTGTTGATCCAGGGCGGCACGATCAGCAGGGGGCGCTTGAAGACCTGCTCGGTCGACGGTGCGTACTGGATCAGCTCCATGATCTCGTTGCGATAGATGACCTTGCCGGGCGTCGTGGCGATATTGACGCCGACCTCAAAGGCACGCCCGTCCGACTGGCGGATCTTGAGTTCGCCGCCTCCGGCTTCGACATCCTCGGCCAGCATCTTCATCCCGCGCACGAGATTCTCGCCGTTCTGCTTGAGCGTCTCGCGCAGGAGTTCGGGATTCGTTGCGACGAAATTCGAGGGCGAAAGCGCGCTGGCGATCTGCTTGACGTAGAAGCGCGCCTTCTCACGGGTATGCGGGTCAAGGTCCTCGGCGCGATCAACCATCGACTCGGCCCAGCGCGAGCCGATCAGATAGGCCTGCTTGACGAAATCGAACATCGGGTGGGCCGACCAGTCCGGATCGGCAAAGCGCGCATCGCGCTTGTCGGGCTCGGCGACCGGAGCTGCTTCCTCCGGCCAATGGTCTTGACCATTTCGCTGACCTCGTCGGCGGCGCCGGTCTTCGCCTCGCCGCGCTCGATCGGCTTCAGATAGGCAGCGGTCACCTTCCCGGCCTCTTCCATGAAGCGCCCCATGTTCTGGGCCAGCAGGTCGAAATCCGGCACAGGCGCTTCGTCCGAGCCAGCGGGACCCTTCGGCTTGTCGTCGGCTGGCGGGCACATGAATCGTCTCCCCTTGCCACGTCTTTTGCGGAAGCCCTTGCTTCCTATTTTGGTCCCATTAAGGACGTAAACGATATGGTGTAAAAAGATAATTCTGCAACGCGCCGGACCTGCTCATGTCACTCAACAATCCTACGACAAGGTTCCTGGCGCTGCTGCTGCTCTGCGCCCCATTTCTTGCCGGCTGTGCGGGGGATGGCGTGAAGGGTGTCGCCGAGGCTGCGGGACTAGCGACCACGCCGCAGGAATCGAAGCCCTTCGTCAAGGAGAGCCGCTCGACGGAGCGGGATTACATCTCGGTCGGCACGTCTGCGACGCGCGCTGCACCGCGCAAGCCCGTGGCGGATTTCAAGACGCTCGAAACCAACCTCGAAGCCAAGCGCCTCTCGAATGAGGCTGCCGGCGAACAAGCCAAGTCCCTCGGCGCGACCGCGCCGCCAGCGCCGGCCGTGGTTCCGACCAACTAATCGGCGATTCGATTAGCCGCCTATTCTATTGGGCGGAAGTCGACTCGGCTGGCTCGTCCCGTCTGGCTCCTGCAATCTGCCGGGCAGGGCAGCCTTCACCAATCGGTTAGGTTAATTCGAGTTAGTCGGAATCGCGCCATATCCCGGACGGGCCGGCTCGCTAGGGCAGGGGCGTTGCCGTTCCGGAGACCGTGCCCCATGGCGCAAGCGGACCATCGTTCATTCTCCTTCGCCGCAGCCATGCTGATCGCGGGCGCACTGCTGCCCAATTCTGCGCAGGCTCAGACTGTCCCCGTGAAGCCGTATCTCGATTGCACGCTCATTCTCGAGGCGGCATCGGGAAAGACGCTCCACCGCGAAGGAACCTGCGACAAGCGCTTCAGCCCCGCATCGACCTTCAAGGTGCCGCTTGCTGCGATCGGTTACGACGCGGGCATTCTCGAAGACCAGCACAAGCCCCTCTGGGACTATCAACCGCGATTCAACGCGGTGGCGCGGGATCGCAAGCCGGTCGACCCGACGATCTGGGAGGCGGATTCGGTCATCTGGTACTCGCGCGAAATGACCGCCCGGCTCGGGCCCAGGAGCTTCGCAGCCCATGTCGCGAAGCTCGGCTATGGCAACGGCGATGTCTCGGGTGATCGCGGGCAGAACAATGGCCTGACCCATTCCTGGATCTCGTCGTCGCTGACCATCTCGCCAGAGGAGCAGACGGGCTTCCTGAGGCGCCTCCTGTCCGGCTCGCTGCCGGTTTCCGGCAACGCCCATGAGATGACCAGGGCGATCCTTCCCAGCTTCAGCGCCGGAGACTGGGCGGTGAAAGGCAAGACCGGCAGCATCTGGCTTCGGAACGCTGCAGGCGAAATCGATCGGAAGCGGCCTCTCGGCTGGTTCGTCGGCTGGGCCGACAACAAGGACAGGCGCGTCGTCTTCGCGCGCCTGCTGATCGGCGCGGAACGCACGGATGGCATACCCGGCCGGAAGCTCCGCGACGCCTTTCTGAAGGAACTGCCGGTTCTGATGAAGGCCAAATGAGCGGCACGAAGGCTGCGGCCGGAAGGGGCATGCCGCTAGGAAGGCCCGAGGCGCCCCTGCCACGCTGGCGTCTTTCGTCGAAAATTGCGCCTTACGGCCTGTCCTGACCGAAGATGCGATGCTAAGGGCAGTCAACGCACAATTGTGACGAGCCGGTTCTCGCGGCGCGTCCAGGGACATGTTCGAAATGACCGATTTTCATCGCATCAAACGCCTGCCGCCCTATGTTTTCGAACAGGTCAACAAGATCAAGGCGGCCGAACGAGCCAAGGGCGTCGATATCATCGACCTCGGCATGGGCAATCCCGATCTGCCGGCGCCGAAGCATGTCATCGAGAAGCTGGTCGAAACCGCCGGCAAGCCGCGCACGGACCGTTACTCCGCTTCCAAGGGCATTGCCGGCCTGCGCCGCGCCCAGGCGCATTATTACGCGCGCCGTTTTGGCGTGAAGCTGAACCCCGACACCCAGGTGGTCGCGACACTGGGCTCGAAGGAAGGCTTCGCCAATATGGCGCAGGCGATCACCGGCCCCGGCGACGTCGTGCTCGTGCCGAATCCGAGCTATCCGATTCATGCCTTCGGCTTCCTGATGGCAGGCGGTGTCATCCGCTCCGTTCCCGCAGAGCCGACTCCGGCCTTCTTCCCCGCCTTGGAGCGGGCGATGATCCACTCGGTGCCGAAGCCGATCGCACTCGTGACCTGCTATCCGGCGAACCCGACCGCCTATACCGCCTCGCTCGATTTCTACCGCGACCTCGTCGCCTTCGCGAAGAAGCACGAGCTGATTCTGCTGTCCGATCTCGCCTATGCCGAGGTCTATTTCGACGAGAACGACCCGCCGCCCTCGATGTTGCAGGTGCCGGGCGCCATGGACGTCACGGTCGAGTTCACGTCGATGTCGAAGACCTTCTCGATGGCCGGCTGGCGCATGGGCTTTGCCGTCGGCAACGAGCGCCTGCTCGCGGCGCTGGCGCGGGTCAAGTCCTATCTCGACTACGGCGCTTATACGCCGATCCAGGTTGCCGCAGCCGCCGCCCTAAATGGCCCGGACGATTGCATCCGCGAAATGCGCGAGATCTATCGCAAGCGGCGCGACGCGCTTGTCGAAAGCTTCGGCAAGGCCGGCTGGGACTTCCCCGCACCGCAGGCCTCGATGTTCGCCTGGGTGCCGATCCCGGAGAAGTTCCGCCATCTCGGCTCGCTCGAGTTCTCGAAGCTGCTGATCGAGAAGGCGGAGGTCGCCGTCGCGCCCGGCATCGGCTTTGGCGAACATGGCGACGATTTCGTCCGCATCGCCATCGTCGAGAACGAGCAGCGTATCCGGCAGGCGGCCCGGAATATCGGTCGCTTCCTCAAGGGTGCGGATCAAACGCTTCACAACGTCATCCAGATATCCAAAGCTGGGTAAGCTGAGCTAAGACGAGTGCGCGATGGTCGGCGCAGAGGCGCCGCCATCGGTCTTGCAGTTGAGGGCAGGGGCTCGGCATGTTCAGCAAAGGCCGTTTGATCGGCATCGGTTTTGGCCTGTTCGCGCTGGTCTGCCTCGTCGTCACCTATGATTACTCGCGCGGACGCAACACGCAGACGAACTCGCCGCTGGTGTCGGATATCCTCACCGCGACTCGCTCCAACGAATGCGGCCGGGACGCGACGGAGATTGCCGCTCGCTATTTCCCCCTGGGACTGGAACAGGCCGAAGCCGAACAGCGCCTGGGCACGATCAGCATCGAGCGGCCTGCCGCCTGGTTCTGGCGCCCCGTAGTTGAGAACGCGACGACCTGGACCGGGCCGACGCTGGAGGCGCTGCACACCATCAAGACCACGGCCTTCGGCAATCAGCTGCTGCGGCTGCATCTGACCTTTGCCGACGGCAAGCTGAAAAGGCTCGCAGCCGAGGTCGTCTGCCGGTTCGACTGACCAGCGCCCCAAGGCGGCACCATCCTCCAGCCGTTTGAGATATCCGTTTCGCGGTCACGCGCTCCAGCGTAGGGTTCTTCGGCGTGGATACGCGCTGAATGACCGGCTGCGGCTCGATCCAGCCCCAGATCGAACGTCCTGTCTTACGGGAGCGCGCCATGGCATCGACCGACAAGCTCGAAGGGCGAATCAGCGCGCATGTTGTGTCCGCCGTGAGGCCTTGATCGCTTCCCGTTCCTGAGCTGAGAAACTGCGCGCGTCGCGCCAGGCTTCGTACCGAACCGCGCATCCGCTCCGTTGACTCGCCCGTTGTCGCGTGCGACCCCGACGGCATGACGACGCTCGCTTCCTCACCCGGTCCTGCTCCCTTGCGCGTTGGTGTCGCCGGCCTTGGCACGGTCGGCGCTTCGGTGCTGCGTATCCTCAACCGCCAGGAAAACGCCATTGCGGCCCGCTGCGGCCGCGCCGTGCGTGTGACGGCCGTTTCGGCCCGCGACCGAAACCGTGATCGCGGCATCGATCTCACCGGCTACACCTGGTTTGACGATCCGGTCGAGCTGGCGCGCTCGTCGCAGATCGATTGCTTCGTCGAACTCGTCGGCGGTTCGGACGGCGTCGCCAAGGCTGCGGTCGAGGCCGCTCTGTCCTCCGGGAAATCGGTGGTGACCGCCAACAAGGCACTGCTGGCGCATCACGGCGTCGCGCTTGCTGTGCTTGCCGAAGAGAAGGGCGTTGCGCTTGCGTTCGAAGCCTCTTCCGCCGGCGGCATTCCGGTGGTCAAGACGCTGCGCGAGGCGCTTTCGGGGAACAATGTTTCGCGGCTCTATGGCATCCTCAACGGTACCTGCAATTACATCCTCTCGCGCATGGAGCTGGAGGGGCTGACCTTCGAGGCCTGCCTCAAGGACGCCCAGCGTCTCGGTTATGCCGAGGCCGACCCGACCTTCGATGTCGAGGGCTACGACACGGCCCATAAGCTTGCGATTCTGACCAGCCTCGCATTCGGAGTGAAGATCGACGCCGAAGCGATTCATGTCGAAGGCATTTCCTCGATCGCCCCGCTCGATCTGAAGATGGCCGACGAGCTCGGTTATCGCATCAAACTGCTCGGCGTCGCCGAGCGCACCCGAACCGGTATCGAGCAGCGCGTGCACCCGACGATGGTGCCGAAATCCTCCGCCATCGCGCAGGTCATGGGCGTCACCAATGCGGTGACGATCGATGCCGACGCGGTCCGCGAACTGACACTGGTCGGCCCCGGCGCCGGCGGCGATCCCACCGCGTCTGCCGTCGTCGCGGATATCACCGATGTCGCGAGCGGCACGGCTGGATTGCCCTTCGGCCTGCCGGTCTCCCGGCTCGAGCAGCCGGTGCGTGCACCGATGCAGCGCCATGAGGGCGGCTATTACATCCGCCTCGCGGTCGCCGACCGGCCGGGCGCCGCCGCGGCCATCGCCACCCGCATGGCACAAGCCGATATCTCGCTCGAGAGCATCGTCCAGCATCGCTCGGAAGCCGCCGCCACCCGGGACCCGACGGGTCGTTCCGGGGCGCCGGTGCCTGTCGTGCTCATCACCTACGCCACCAGCGAGTCGGCGATCCGCGACGCGCTCGAAATGGTCACCGCCGACGGTCACATTGCGGAACCGCCGCAGGTGATAAGGATTGAACGGGAATAGGCCTCGGCGCCCCGCGTGTCCGACCTGCCAATTGCCGACTGCTGAATAGTTCGAGGGAGCCCCATGTCCGAACTCACCATCGCCTCATCCCATATCATCGAGCGCTATCTCTCGATGGAACTGGTCCGCGTCACCGAGCGCGCAGCGGTCTCCGCGGCGCGCCTGCGCGGCCATGGCAATGAGAAGGCAGCCGACCAGGCAGCGGTCGATGCCATGCGCCGCGAACTCAACCGCCTGCCCATCGATGGCGAGATCGTCATCGGCGAGGGCGAGCGCGACGAGGCCCCGATGCTCTTTATCGGCGAGAAGGTCGGCAACCGGCACGGGCCCAAGGTCCACATCGCCGTCGACCCGCTCGAAGGCACGACGCTTTGCGCCAAGGACATGCCCGGCGCCATCGCCGTCATGGCCATGGCTGAAGCCGGCAAGCTGCTTTATGCGCCGGACGTCTACATGGACAAGATCGCGATCGGCCCCGGCTATGCGCAGGGCGTCATCGATCTCGACGCGTCGCCGACCGACAACATCCATGCGCTCGCCAAGGCCAAGGGCGTGAAGCCGCATGAGATCAGCGCACTGGTCATGGACCGTCCGCGCCATGCCAAGCTGATCGAGGAGATCCGCAAGACCGGTGCGTCGATCCGCCTGATCACCGATGGCGACGTCGCCGGCGTGATCTTCTGCACCGAGCCTGCCAAGACCGGCATCGACATCTATATGGGCATTGGCGGCGCGCCCGAGGGCGTGCTGGCGGCGGCTGCGCTGCGCTGCGTCGGCGGCCAGATGCAGGGCCGCCTGATCCTCGACACCGAGGAGAAGCGCAAGCGCGCCCATGGCATGGGCGTCCTCGATCCGAACAAGAAATACGATATGTCGGAAATGGCCTCGGGCGACGTCATTGTCTCCGCCACCGGCGTCACCGATGGCGGCATGCTGTCAGGCGTGAAGTTCGGCAAGGACGTGATCGAGACCGAGACCATCGTCTACCGCTCGATCACCGGCACCGTCCGCCGCATCTATGGCGAGCACCGCGAATTCGGCAAGTTCAAGCTCGATTGAGACGGCGAGGCCGAGCGCCCCGCCAGGACAGGATTTCGAACGACGGCCGGGCATGTCCCGGCCGTTGCTGTTCGGGGGCAGCTTAGCCGCGCCGCGGGAGCAGGCTCATCCTTGCAGGAACGGCGCCTGGACCATCGGGCCAGATATCGTATCCGGCCGATGATCCAACCTTCCGTGGCTGCATCGGCCTTCCCGAAAACCGAAATCCACTTTTCGGGCCAATGCCTTAGGACGCGATCTCGAGGAAGCGCTGCAGCGTCGGCGAGCTGTTGGCCGCGCGCCAGACCAGGCCGGTTTCGATCTCCGGAGCGGAATCCTGCAGAGGCAGGTAATGCGCCCCGCGCCGGCGCAGGTTGGTCATGGATTGCGGCACCAGCGCGATTCCCATGCCGGCGGCGACGAGCCCGATGATCGTCTGCATCTGGATCGCCTCCTGATGGACGGCAAGGGGCGCGCCATGCTCGGCGAAGTAGCCCGACACGATGTCGTGGAATGCAGGCGCGATATGGCGCGGAAACAGGATGAGCGGCGCGGCCATGATCGCCTCGGCGCGCAAGGTCTCGGCGGTGAAACCCGGGCGGCGGGCCGCGATCCAGGCCTCGGGAACAGCGGCGACCAAGGGCTCACGCAGGAGCGGGCGATAATTGAGCGTGGCCTGCAGGGCCTTGCGGTCGGGGGCGATGATCATGCCGACGTCGATCTCGTCGGTCAGCACCGCCTCGATCTGGATGTCGCTGGTTGCCTCGCGCAGCGAGACCGCGACATGAGGAAAACTCTGCCGGAACCGGCTGACCATCCCGGGAAGCACGCTGTAATCGGCCGTGCTGACGAAAGCGAGGCGCAGGCTGCCGAGTTCGCCGCGCGAGAGGCGGCGGGCGGTTTCCGGCAACCCCGCGGCCTTGTCGAGAACGGCACGTGCGTGAGCAAGCCATTCCTGGCCGACGGGCGTCAGGGCGACGCTGCGCTTCGTCCGCACGAAGAGCTGCACGCCCAATTCACTCTCCAGGGCCTGGATCGACTGGCTCAGGGGCGGTTGCGTCATGCCCAGGCGCTCGGCAGCCCGGCCGAAATGCAGCTCTTCTGCGACGGAGAGGAAATGGCGGAGCTGACGGAGGTCCATGGGATCCTCTAATATGCCCTGTGACCTAATGGCGATAGAAAAGTATATTTCTCATTAGATTGGAGTGGCTCTAAAACTGCCTCGTCACCTCTGACTGCCGCCGACCGGGAGCACATGCCCATGCCCTTCAACGAACGTTCCAAGAATATCACCCAGGGCATCGCCCGCTCGCCGAACCGCGCGATGTATTACGCGCTGGGTTACGAGAAGGCCGATTTCGACAAGCCGATGATCGGCATCGCCAACGGGCATTCGACGATCACGCCCTGCAATGCCGGCCTGCAGCCGCTGGCGGACGCCGCGATCGCAGCGATCAAGGCAGCCGGCGGCAATCCGCAGGTCTTCGGCACGCCGACGATCTCGGACGGAATGTCGATGGGCACCGAGGGCATGAAATACTCCCTGGTCTCCCGCGAGGTCATTGCCGATTGCGTCGAAACCTCGGTGCAGGGCCAGTGGATGGACGGCGTGCTCGTCCTCGGCGGYTGCKACAAGAACATGCCGGGCGGCATGATCGGCATTCTGCGTGCCAATGCGCCGGCGATCTATGTCTATGGCGGCACCATCAAGCCGGGAAAATGGAAGGGTGAGGATCTGTCGATCGTCTCGGCCTTCGAGGCGGTCGGTGCCTTCATGGCCGGCAAGATGAGCCAGGAGGACTTTGACGGGATCGAGCGCAACGCCTGCCCGACGACCGGTTCCTGCGGCGGAATGTATACCGCAAACACGATGAGCTCTTCGTTCGAAGCGCTCGGCATGTCGCTGCTCTACTCCTCCAACATGGCCAATCCCGATCAGGAGAAGGTCGACAGCACCGCTGAATCGGCCCGCGTTCTGGTCGAGGCGGTGAAGAAGGGCATCAAGCCGCGCGATATCGTCACCCGCAAGTCGATCGAGAACGCGGTCGCGCTGATCATGGCGACCGGCGGTTCGACCAATGCCGTGCTGCATTATCTGGCGATCGCCCACGCCGCCGAGGTGGAGTGGACGCTGGACGATTTCGAGCGCGTTCGCCGCAAGGTTCCGGTGATCTGCGACCTCAAGCCCTCCGGCAAATACATGGCTGTCGATCTGCATCAGGCCGGCGGTGTCCCGCAGGTGCTGAAAGTCCTGCTCACCGCCGGGCTCCTGCATGGCGATTGCCTGACCATCACCGGGCGCACCATGGCGGAAGAGCTGGCCGATGTGCCGGATGTGCCGCGGGCCTCGCAGGAGGTGATCCGCCCGATCAGCGGGGCGCTCTACAAGGAAGGCCACCTCGCCATCCTCAGGGGCAATCTCGCGGAGGGCGGAGCGGTTGCCAAGATCTCGGGTCTGAAGAGCCCCGTCATCAGCGGTCCTGCTCGGGTGTTCGAGGACGAACAATCGGCGATGGAGGCGATCCTTTCCGACAAGATCCGCCCCGGCGACGTTGTGGTCCTGCGCTATCTCGGGCCGAAGGGCGGGCCGGGCATGCCTGAGATGCTGGCTCCGACCTCGGCGATCATCGGCCGTGGCCTCGGCGACAGCGTCGGCCTGATCACGGATGGCCGCTTCTCCGGCGGCACCTGGGGCATGGTCGTGGGCCACGTCACGCCCGAGGCGTTCGAGGGCGGCACGATCGCGCTCGTCCACGAAGGCGACCAGATCACGATCGACGCTCACAAGCTGCTCCTGCAGCTCGATGTCGACGCGGCCGAGATCGAACGCCGGCGGTCTGCCTGGACGCAGCCGGAGCCCCGCTACAAGCGCGGCGTGCTGGCAAAATATTCGGCGCTCGCACGCTCCGCCAGCGAGGGTGCGGTGACGGGATAATTCCGAAGGAGGTTCCGAAGGAACGCCTTTGATGATGGCCGGGCTCGTCCCGGCCATTCTTCATTCAGCCTGCTCGCTGCGTATTCGTGCAATCGCTGAAACGTGTGCCGTCCGAGGGATCCCCGGCCACCTCCTTCGCGCTATGATTGTGGTGTGTTCCGTCGCGGGAGCGTGCCATGCGCCACATCCTACTTCTTGCGGCTTCAGTTCTTCCCCTTGTCACGGTCGCTGTCGACGATGCATCGGCCCAGGGACGATACGGCGGAGGGGGCTTCCATGGCGGCGGCTGGCATGGTGGCATGCGCGACGGCGGTTGGTACGGGCGGGGTGTTGGGTTCCGGCCTGGAGGGTACGGATATCGCGGCGTCGGCTGGAGAGGCGGCTGGAACCGACCCTATATGCGGGCAGGAAACTACTGGGGCTGGCGTCGCGGCTGGGGTTACTCCCGTTACGGCTATGGCTGGGGCGCGGCCGGTCTCGTTGCTGGCACGGCGATCGCGGCCTCGGCTGCCTACCCGTATTACGGATACGACTATTCGTATCCCTACGAGTCTCCTTATGCTTACTCCTATAGCTACCCTGCCTATTCCACGCCCGTCTCGAGCGATGTCGGCGGCTATTGCGCCACGCCGGTCAGGACCTGCGCGCTGATCGACGCGGGATTGGTCGGCACGGGCTGCTCCWGCCGCGTCTCCGGTGGCCGGGCCCGGGGAACCGTGATCGGCCCTTGATCGCTGACTCGGCTGGCGCTGTGGTTCGCCGTGAGGCCCCGTCTCCGATCGGCCTTCCCGAACAGGAAAACATCACGGAATTTATCCGGACCCATCCGGCCGCATCATCCAAAACCGAACGTTGCGGTGAGGGATGATGCGGCCGATGGCCTAAAGCATCGGCCCGAAAAGTGGATTGCGGTTTTCGGAAAAGCCTATGCAAACGCAGAAGGTTAGATCATCGGACCGGATACGATATCCGGTCCGATGATCTAGCGTGCGATCGGGTTCAGGATTTCTTCTTCTTGCCTGGCTTCTTCGCGGCTGAATCCTTGGCCTTGGCTGGTTTCCCGCCCTTCTTCTTGAACTCCGCATAGAATTCGTCGGCCATGCCAAGCAAGGCGTGGCCGATCCGGGCGTATTCGAACTCGTTCAGATTGGCGAGCGAGACGCGACCTGCCGGTTGCTGCGTGCCGAAACCGCGACCGGGCAGGAGCACGATGCCGGTCTCGTCGGCGATGCGGAAGAGAAGGTCGCCGGCGCTCGCGCGATCCTTCACCCAGGCCGCGAATTCGGGGCCGTGCAGCTTGCGCGCGATGTCTTCGAGATCGAGCAAGGTGTAGTAGTCGACGGCATTCGGCCCGGTTTCAGGCGGAAGCCCGAGCTCGCGGTAGAGCGCCGCTTCGCGCCGCCTGATCAGCGTCTTGAGTTCGGTCTTGTAGTTATCGCCCTCGTCCATCAGCGCGAAGAGCGAGAACAGCACCATCTGCACCTGCTGCGGCGTCGACAGGCCGGCCGTGTGGTTGAGTGCAACGGTGCGGCTGTCGGCGACGAGCCGATCGATGAACTTGAACGAACGCACATCGGGAAGCAGCGAGCCGTAGCGCTTGTCGAGCACGACCTTGGTGGACTCTGGCAAGGCTGCGAGCTGATCGTCGAAGATGTTCTGCTTGTGCGTCGCGATCACGCCGAGCCGCCAGCCGGTCGCACCGAAATATTTCGAGAACGAGTAGACCAGCATGGTGTTCTGCGGGCAGATCGCAAAGAGCGAGCGGAAATTATCGGCGAAGGTCCCATAGACATCGTCGGTGAGGATGGTGAGGTCGGGCCGGTGATCCCGAACGATGCGCGCGACCGTATCCAGGCTGCGGTCGTCCATCTTGACGGAAGGCGGGTTGCTCGGGTTGACGCAGAAGAACACCTTGATCGCCGGGTCCTTGAGCTTCTCGAGCTCCTTGTCCGGGTATTGCCAGTCCTGCTTGGGGTCGGCGTTGATCGCGACTTCTTCCAGCCCGTATTCGTCGAGTTCCGGGATCTCGATATAGGGTGTGAACACGGGCAGGCCGATGGCGACCTTGTCGCCGCTTGAGCAGGCCGTTCTGCTTCAGCGTGTTGAAGATATAGGTCATCGCGGCGGTTCCGCCTTCGACGGCAAAGAGATCGATGCTCGCCGCCGGCAGGAAGCCGCCGATCATCTCCTTGACGATGTATTGCCGGACGATGTCCTCGCTGACCTTCAGCATCCGCGGCGGCACGGGGTAATTGCTGCCCAGGATGCCTTCGACCATCTCATGCAGGAAATCCGAGGCTGAAAGACCGAGCTGGTCGCGGACATAGCTCAGCGCGCGCCCGAGGAAGACGACGCCCTGCTGATCGCGATGCTCGGCCGTGAAGCGCTCGAAGCGGCCCTCGATGCCGGCGATCTTGGGCAACCCGCCGACGCCGTTCTGCATGTAGGAATAGCTGAGTTCCGCTTCTGCGACGGCGAACAGGCCGAGGCGGAAGAAGGCCCGTCGCGGCAGCGTCGCCAGGAAGTTCGGATTGCCGCGCCCGGCATTCAGCATCAGCCGGTTTTCCCTGCTGGAGGCGAGCTTGATCAGCTCGTCCTTCAGCTCGAAGGGGCTCAGCTTGGCATATTGCGAATAGTCGATGGTCATGGGGCGTCTCCGGCTGGTTCAGGCAAAGGCGACGACGAGGGGACCTAGCAGGGTGAGGAACACGTTCGCCAGCGCGTAGGTGATGGCGAAGGGCGTGGTCGGTATGGAGTTGCCGGCCTTGTCGAGCACCTCGCCAAAGGCGGGATTGGCGCTGCGCGAGCCGGAAAGGGCACCGGCGAAAATGGCCGTGTTGTCGTAGCGAAGGATGTAGCGGCCAACCAGCATGGTGATGATCAGCGGCAGGATCGTCACGATGACCCCGGCGATGAAGATCGAGACGCCGCTTTGTAGGACCGTGCTGACCGCCTGCAGGCC
>NZ_JBFTZN010000172.1:0-12245 GCF_056406775.1 Allobosea sp. P1_A7 | reverse complement strand
GTGATATAGCCGGCCGGGGGGCTCATCAGGAAGGTGGCGAGCCCGGCGATCTCCTCGGGCTTCGCGAAGCGGCCGGCGGGGATCTGGCTTTCCATCTTTTCCCGATAGGCGGCGTAGGGGGCCATCATGTCGGTATCGATGAAGCCCGGCGCGATCACGTTGACGGTGACGCCGCGCTTGCCGGTTTCGACGGCCAGGGTGTTGGCATAGGAAATCAGCGCGCCCTTAGAGGCGGCATAGGCGGCGTTGCCCGGATTGCCGCGCAGCGCGGCCACGGATCCGATCGCGACGATGCGTCCGCTGCGGGCGCGGAGCATGCCGCGCATCAGGCTCTTGGCAAGACGCGTGAAGGCCCAGAAATTGACCTGCATGATCGCTTCGGCCTTGTCCTGCACCATCATCGCTGCGAGCGTGTCGTAGGGTTGTCCGGCGTTGTGGATGAAGCCGAAATAGCTGTCGCCCTCGACCGCCTCGCAGAATGTGTCCAGGGCTGGCTTGTCGGCGAGATCGAGCGGCAGCGCGCGAACGGCCTGGCCGGGATGTGCCGCGCCGATCTCGGCTGCCAGCGCCAGCGCCTGATCGGCCGATGACCGATAGGTGAAATCGACATCATGCCCTGCGGCTGCGAGCGCGCGCACGATCTCGGCGCCAACGCCCTTGGCGCCGCCGGTGACGAGAATGCGGGTCATGCCGCCTCCGGGGGGGCGGTCAGCACGAGACAGGTGTTCTGCCCGCCGAAACCGAAGGAATTGGAGATGACGGTCCTGACCTTGGCGTCGCGCGCCGTATTCGGCACGACATCGAGGGCAATGGCAGCGTCGGGCAGGTTGTAATTGATCGTCGGCGGGATGCGGCCGTTGGCGATGGTCAGAAGCGAGATCACTGCTTCGACGGCTCCGGCGGCTGTGAGCGTATGGCCGATCATCGACTTGTTCGAGGAGATCGGCAGGCGCGCCATGCGCTCGCCGAAGACGGCGGAGCAGCTCATCGCCTCCATCTTGTCATTCTCGGGCGTCGAGGTGCCGTGCGCGTTGATGTAGTCGACATCGTCCGGCGTCAGCCCGGCATCGGCCAATGCATCCTGCATGGCGAGGATCGCCGGCTTGCCGTCCGGGCTCGAACGCGTGCGGTGGAAGCCGTCGCCGCGCTCGCCGCAACCGGCGACGATGCCGAGGATGGTCGCGCCACGCGCCAGGGCGTGGTCGTAATCCTCGAGAACCAGCGCCCCGGCCCCTTCGCCCATGACGAAACCGTCGCGGTTCTTGGAAAAGGGCTTGGACGCGCCTTCCGGCGGATCGTTCTGCGTCGACAATGCCGAGAGCAGGGAGAAGCGGATCAGCGCCTCGGCATGGACCGAGCCGTCAGTGCCGACGCACAGCGCCGCGCTCGTCTCGCCGCGCCGGATCGCCTCCACGCCCATCTGGATGGCGGTTGCGCCCGACGAGCAGGCGGTCGAGAGCGAGATCGGCGAACCCCGGGTCCCAAACCGATCGGCGATGTGATCGGCGACGCCTCCGAACAGGAAGAGCTCATGCATCGGCTTGTGTTTGTGCGCGGCGGCGGCGCGCAGCAATCCGTCATAATCGACGTCGCCGTCGATGGCTTGGGCCAGTTCCTGCTTCTGCGGCCATTCCATCTCGACCGGAGGAACGGCCATGAAGAGTTCGCCGGGAAAATCACCGTCCGAGCCGAGCCCGCTCTGGCTCACGGCCTCCTCTGCGGCAAGCGTCGCGAGCTTCTCGGAAAGCTGAGGCGCCGTGAAAGGCGCATCGAAGAGGAAATCGACCGTGCCGGCGATGGTCGTGCGCAGCCCGTCGATCGGAAAGCGCTCGATGCGATGGATGCCCGAGCGCCCGGCGGTCAGCGCCTCCCAGTTGGTCTGCTTGCCCTGGCCGAGCGAGGTGACGACACCCAGTCCGGTGACGGCGACGACGGGGCGGCCCTTGGAGTCGCGATGCTGTGCGCTCATGGCGATATCCTCACGCTTTCACGAGGCGCGCCGCGCCTTCTCCGCGCCAATGGCCGGCGCCGGTGACGATCGCTTCGCTTGCCTGGCCATTGGCGAGGGCGATGGCGGCAAGGGCAACCGAAATGGGGAATGCAGCCTCGAGGCTGTGGCCAACGAGATCGCCTGTGGCAATGCGTTTGGCGGCGGGCAGGTTGGCGATGGCCGATGCCTCTTCGCCGGTGACGCCGGCTGCGCCGGTCGCCGCCGAGATGACGAGGGCTGAAGACGACACTGCGCCGAAGCCGGCAACCAGCTTGCGCAATGTGGCCTCGACCGCGCCCTGCTCGCTGCGGCGCGCGCGGGCGGCCGCGACATGGCTGAGGCCGGCCAGAACCTTGGCGCCACGCGCCTTGGCGCGCTCGGCTGATTCGAGGACGAGGAACGCTGCGGCGCTGCCGGTGATCAGTCCCGGCGCATCCTGCCGTTCGAAGACGGGTGCGAAATCACCCTTGCGCAAATAGCCACCGGCTTCGAGCAGCAGCAGCATGTCGCGACGCTCGGCATTGTAGGCGCCGCCGACCAGCATCACGTCTGCCTGGCTGGAGGCGACGCGGGCATGGGCGGTGCGGATCGCGTCGACGCCGGCCTGCTCTTCGCCCATGAAGGTACGCGAAGCGCCGGTGACGCCGTGGACGATCGCGATATTGCCGGCGAGAAGATTGGAGAGCTGCGCCAGGAAGAGCGTCGGGCGCAGGTCGCCCATCAGCCGCTCGTTCAGGAAGGCGCCAGGCTGGTTCGCGCCGCGCAAGCCGGTCAGAATCGCGGAATCGACGGCATGATCGCGTTCGCCACCACCGGCGGCGACGATGACCTGGAGCTCGCTCTTGGCGTCGACGTCGTCCTTCAGGCCGGCAGCGTCGAGAGCAAGACCGGCGGCATAGACGCCAAGCCGCTGCCATGGCTCCATCTGGCGCTGATCGGATTTCTTCGGAATCTGCCGATCGAGTTCGAGCGGCTTCAGCCGGTGCACGGGATAGGGCGCGAAACTCTCGGTATCGACGACCGGTTCAACGGAGGAGGCCAGAGCCGCTGCATGCGTCTCGATGCCTTCGCCCAGGCTGGAGGCCAGGCCGATGCCGGTAATGACGACGTCACGCATCATGTCAGTTCCGTTCCGGGACGAGGCCGATCGCCGCGATCCGTTGCTCCATCAACGTCCGCATGTCGGCCGGGAACGGCATCAGGCGGAAACGCAGCTCGGCATCGCAGATCGGCTTGCCGTCGATCGCGATTCTTGCCTTGGTGGCGGCGTAGCCCGAGCCTTCGTGAACGAGCTCGGCACTGACATCCAGCACCGCATCAGGTTCGACGAAGGTGCGGAAGCGCGCCTTGTCGACCATCATCAGGAACGGCATCTGCTGCAACTGGTTGAGAGCGAGCAGAAGATAGCCGGAAGCCTGGGCCATGGTTTCGGTGAGGAGCACGCCGGGAACAAGCGGGTGGCCGGGGAAATGCCCCTCGAAAACGGGGCTCGCGCTCGGCACGGTCGAACGTGTGGCGATGCGCTTCTGCGACGGATCGAAGGTCACGACCGTGTCGATCATGTCGAAATATTCGAGGCGCATGCGGGTCCTGACCGGGTGGCGAGCAACAGATGCGCCGAGCGGGCGAGGGAACGCCCGGCTCGGCTGCATCATGCTCTATCGGGAGAGGGTGTCCGTCTCAAGGCCGCCTCGCGAATTCATCGAAGCGGCGGCCCTGCGAGCGAAATTCAGGCCTTCTTGGCGGCGACGAGGTCGTCGATACGCTGGCACAGGTTCTCAAGCACGAAATACTGCTCGGCCGGCGCTTTGCCTTCGTTGACCTCCTGGGTCCACTGCTCGAGCGGCAACTTGATGCCGAAAGCCTTGTCGATCGCGAAGGCGATGTCGAGGAAAGCCAGCGAGTCGATGCCGAGGTCTTCGATGGCGTGGCTCTGGGGCGTGATCTTCTCGCGAGGAATATCGCAGGTCTCCGAAATGATACCGGCGACCGTCTCGAACGTGGCGGACATGCGGGTGCTCCCGTCGTCTTGGATTGTGGCGGCGGACATCCGGGCGCGCTGGCGCGCGCCTGCCCCAAGCCCCCCGCCAAGGATGGCTGTGACGCCCCATTACACCTACGCCTGCGCGAGGACAACTGGAGGCGCCGCAAGGCGAAACAGGGCCGGCCAGAGGCCGGCCCTGCATGTCGATGTCCCCGGCCCGGTCAGACGGAGCCAGGGCAGGGCGCGGACTACGCCGCGATGCCGCGCAGCACGTAGTGCAGGATGCCGGCGTTCTTGAAGTAATCGAGCTCGTCCAGCGTATCGATGCGGCAGAGAATCGGGACATTCTTGACCGTGCCGTCGGCGAAGGTGATCTCCGCCTCCAGCATCTGGCGCGGCTTGACCGTGGCCAGCCCCTTGATGGTGACGCTCTCGTCACCCTTCAGGCCCAGCGAAGCCCAGCTCGTGCCTTCCGCAAGCGTGAAGGGGACAACACCCATGCCGACGAGATTCGAGCGATGGATGCGCTCGAAGCTCTGCGCGATCACGGCCTTGACGCCGAGCAGGTTGGTGCCCTTCGCCGCCCAGTCACGCGAGGAGCCGTTGCCGTATTCGACGCCGGCGAAGATGACCAGCGGCACCTTCTCCTCCTGGTAGCRCATGGCGGCGTCGTAGATCGGCAGCTCTTCCTTGCTGGGATAGTGGATGGTGTAGCCACCCTCGCGCCCGTTCGGCCCCATCATGTGGTTGCGGATGCGGATATTGGCGAAGGTGCCGCGCATCATCACCTCATGATTGCCGCGCCGCGTGCCGTACTGGTTGAAGTCGGCGACGGCGACGCCGTGCTCGGTCAGGTACTTGCCCGCCGGCGAGGCGGCCTTGATCGAACCGGCCGGCGAGATGTGGTCGGTCGTGATCTTGTCGCCGAACAGGCCGAGGATGCGCGCGCCGACGATCTCGGTGACCGGCGAAGGCTTCCTGCCCATGCCCTGGAAATAGGGCGGGTTCTGCACATAGGTCGAGGCATCGTCCCAGGCGTAGGTCTGGCTCTCCGGGGTCTTCACGTCCTGCCAGTGCTGGTCGCCCTTGAACACGTCGGCATATTTCGCCTCGAAGATGGCGCGCGTGACGTTCTGGGCGATGAAGCTCTGGATCTCCTTGTTGGAGGGCCAGATGTCCTTCAGGAAGACGGGCTGGCCGTCCTTGCCCGTGCCGAGCGGCTCGGTCGTCAGGTCCTTCTGGACGCTGCCGGCCAGCGCATAGGCGACGACCAGCGGCGGCGAGGCGAGGTAGTTCGCCTGCACGTCCGGCGAGACGCGTCCTTCGAAATTGCGGTTGCCGGAGATCACGGCGCCCGCGATCAGGCCCTGATCATTGATCGCCTTCGAGATCGGGCCCGGCAGCGGACCGGAATTGCCGATGCAGGTGGTGCAGCCGAAGCCGACCAGGTTGAAGCCGAGCGTGTCGAGGTCGGTCTGGAGGCCGGACTTGGCGAGATACTCCGCCACGACCTGCGAGCCGGGGGCAAGCGAGGTCTTGACCCAGGGCTTCACCGTCAGGCCCTTGGCGACCGCGTTGCGGGCGAGCAGGCCCGCGGCCATCAGCACCGAGGGGTTCGAGGTGTTGGTGCAGGAGGTGATGGCGGCAATGACGACGTCGCCATGGCCGAGATCATGGGCGCGGCCTTCGACGGGAACCCGGCGGGCGATCTCGGCGCCCTTCTTGTATTCGGTGTCCATCGCTGCGGCGAAGCCCTTGGCGACGGCGCCGAGGTCGACGCGGCCCTCGGGGCGCTTCGGGCCGGCCATCGAAGGCTGGACCGTGGCCAGGTCGAGTTCCAGCGTGTCGGTGAAGACCGGGTCCGGCGTCTCGATGGTGGCGAACAGGCCCTGTGCCTTGCTGTAGGCCTCGACCAGCGCGATCCGGTCCGACTTGCGGCCGGTGGTGGTGAGATAGWCGATCGTCTCGGCGTCGACCGGGAAGAAGCCGCAGGTTGCGCCGTATTCCGGGCCCATATTGGCGATGGTGGCGCGGTCGGCGAGCGTCAGGTTGTAGAGGCCGGGGCCGAAGAACTCGACGAACTTGCCGACGACGCCCTTCTTGCGCAGCATCTGGGTGACGGTCAGCACGAGGTCGGTCGCAGTGATGCCTTCGCGCAGCGAGCCGGTGAGCTTGAAGCCGATGACCTCGGGCAGAAGCATGGACTGCGGCTGGCCGAGCATGGCAGCCTCGGCCTCGATGCCGCCGACGCCCCAGCCGAGCACGGCCAGGCCGTTGACCATGGTGGTGTGCGAATCAGTACCGACGACGGTGTCGGGATAGGCGACCTCGACCTCCTTGCCGTCGATCGTCTCGGTCCTGGTCCAGACGGTCTGGGCGAGGTATTCGAGATTGACCTGATGGCAGATGCCGGTGCCGGGCGGGACGACGCGGAAATTGTCGAAGGCGCCCTGGCCCCATTTCAGGAAGCGGTAGCGCTCGCCGTTGCGCTCATATTCAAGCTCGACATTCTGCGAGAGAGCCTTGGGCGTGCCGAACTCGTCGACGATGACCGAATGGTCGATGACGAGGTCGACGGGGACGAGCGGGTTGATCTTGGCCGGATCGCCGCCGAGCGCGACGACGCCATCGCGCATCGCGGCCAGGTCGACCACTGCCGGAACGCCGGTGAAATCCTGCATCAGCACGCGTGCGGGCCTAAAGCCGATCTCCTTGCCGGCCTTGCSCTTGTCGGACAGCCAGGCAACGAAGCCCTCGATGTYGGTCTTGGTGACCGAGCGGCCATCCTCGAAGCGCAGCAGGTTCTCGAGCAGAACTTTCATCGAGAAGGGAAGCTTCGAAATGCCGGGAAGGCCGTTCGCCTCGGCGTCGGGCAGGGAGTAATAGACGTAGCTCTTGCCGCCGACGTCGAGCGTCTTGCGGGACTTGAAGGAATCCTGGTTAGCCATGCGGGCATAATCCTGATCAAGGGGTTGCGGTCGCGATTCGGTCGCCCTTGCGGGCAGGCGAGATCGAAGGCCTAATGCGCATGACGCGCGCGCCGCCCCGGGAGTGCCCGAGCCCCGCGCCGGATCGGCGTGCGGCGTAGCCGAGCGTTCTATAGATCAATTCCAAGAAGCCCGCTACATGAACGAAACGCGTGCGTGGCAGCTTCTGACGCACGGGAAGATGCCCTGGCCTTGACGCAGTTTTCCTACGCCCCACTCACGCTGAGCGCCGAAGACCTGGCTTGCCGCCGAGGCGGGCGACTGGTTTTCGAAAAGCTTGAGTTCACGCTCGGGAGCGGGGAGGCGATTGCGCTCACCGGCCGCAACGGCGCCGGCAAGTCGAGCCTGATCGCCATGATCTGCGGGCGGTTGCGGCCCGCCGCCGGAGTTTTGCGAGTAACCGGCATCGGCGATGCGCCCCTGATGGAGCAGATCCATCTCGTCGGTCATCGCGACGGATTGAAAACGGCGCTGACGGCGCGCGAGAATCTCGATTTCGTCCAGGCCCTGCTCGGCGAGCCCGGGCTCGCCGCCGATGAGGCGCTTGCCGCTATTGGCTTGCCGCATGTCGCGGCTCTGCCGGTCGGCTATCTCTCGGCCGGGCAGCGCCGGCGCGTCGCGCTGGCACGGCTCCTGGTTTCACGACGGCCGCTCTGGCTGCTCGACGAACCGGCCTCGGCGCTCGATACGGCCTCCCAACACATGCTGATCGGGCTGATGCAGGCTCATCTCGATGCGGGCGGCGCGATCCTGGCGGCGACGCACGGCCCGCTTGGCCTGGAAACGGCGCGCGAGATGAGGATCGGGCCGTGAGCGGAGCTTTCCTGGCGATCCTGAAACGCGACCTCGCCCTGGCGGCTCGTGCCGGCGGAGGCGGGGAGCTCGCGCTGGTGTTCTTCCTGACGCTGGTCGTGCTGGTGCCTTTCGCACTCGGGCCCGATCTCAATCTGCTCTCGCGGATCGGCCCGGCCATTCTCTGGCTCGGAGCGTTGCTTGCGACCCTGATCGGGCTCGACCGGCTCTTCCAGGGCGATGAGGAGGACGGTTCTCTCGACCTGATCCGCGCCTCGGCCCTGCCCCTGGAACTCGCCGTACTGGCCAAGGGGCTCGCCCATTGGCTGACGACCGGCCTGCCGCTGGCGCTGGCTGCCCCGCTGCTTGGCCTGCTGGTCGCGCTTCCCGCCGAGGCGATGCTGCCGGTCGCCGGGACGCTGCTGGTCGGGACGCCGGCGCTGAGTTTCATCGGCGCCACGGGAGCCGCGCTGACGGCCGGCCTCAAGCGGGGCGGCCTGATCCTGCCGATCCTCGTCGCGCCGCTGACGGTACCCGTGCTGATCTTCGGCGTCTCGGCTTCGAACAGCGCGCTTGGCGGCACGGTGCCCTTCCTGACGCCGTTTCTGATTCTGTGCGCCTTGTCGCTCGCGACGCTCGTGATCGGCACCATCGCCGCTGCTGCGGCGCTCCGGCAGGCGGACTAGGCTGCGACGCCATGGCCATCGGCTGCGATTGTGAAGCGTGAAGCCGGTTGCTACATCCTCACTCGTCAAATGAAGAGCAAAAGGGCCGCATGGCTAGCCTGATCGAACTGGCGAATCCGACGCGTTTCATGCGCCTGTCGAGCCGGCTGCTGCCCTGGCTTGGGGGCGCGGCTGCGTTGCTGCTTGCCGTCGGCTTCTATCTCGCTTTTTTCGTCGCGCCGGCGGATTACCAGCAGGGCGAAACCATCCGCATCATGTTCGTGCATGTGCCGGCTGCCTGGCTCGCGCTGATGTTCTACTCGATGATGGCGGTCTCGGCACTGGGCACCCTGGTCTGGCGCCATCCGCTTGCGGATGTGGCGCAGAAGGCGGCGGCTCCGATCGGAGCCTGCTTCGCGCTGATCTGCCTGATCACGGGGGCTCTCTGGGGCAAGCCGATGTGGGGGACCTATTGGGTCTGGGATGCGCGGCTCACCTCGGTGCTCGTGCTCTTCCTGATCTATCTCGGCATCATGGCGCTGTGGCGCACGCTCGACGATCCCTCGCGCGCCGGGCGGGCAGTGGCGATCCTGACACTGGTCGGCTTCGTCAATGTGCCGATCATCAAGTTCTCGGTCGATTGGTGGAATACGCTGCACCAGCCGGCATCGGTCTTTCGCGCCGGCGGGCCGACCATTCATCCCGCCATGCTCTGGCCGCTCCTGATCCTGGCAGTCGGCTTCACGCTGCTGGCGTTGGCGCTGCATCTCGTCGCCATGCGGGCCGAGATCATGCGCCGCCGGGTCCGGACGCTGACGATCTTCGAGGCCGAGAGGCTGGACCGGCTGGCGGCGGAGGTCGCGGTATGAGCGCGTTTGGGCCGCATGCCGGCTACATCCTAACCGCCTATGCGTCTGTCGTGATGATCCTCGGCGGGCTGATTCTGATGACCTGGCGCGATCACCGCGCGCAAAGGCAGGCTCTCGACGCGCTGGAACAGCGCGGCGCCGGCCGCCGTTCCGGGAAGGCATTGTCGTGAGCGAGGTCGAGAGCGCGCCAGGCCGGCGCTCGCCGCTGGTTTTCCTGATTCCCCTGATCCTGTTTGCCGGGCTGTCCCTGGTCTTCCTGGTCGGGCTGTTCAGCGGGGATGCCAGCAAGGTTCCATCGGCGCTGATCGGCAAGCCGGCTCCCACGATCGCGCTGACCGCGCTCGAAGGCTTGCAGCGCGACGGGCAGCCGGTCCCGGCCTTCACCATGGCCGACCTGGCCAAGGGGCGGGCCACCATCGTCAATGTCTTCGCGAGCTGGTGCGCGCCCTGCCGCGTCGAGCACCCGCATCTTGTCGCGATGGCTGAGGCGCCCGTGGTCAAGCAGGGCAAGGTCGCCGTGGTCGGGCTGAATTACAAGGACGAGGCCGAGAATGCCCGCCGCTTCCTGGGAGCGCTCGGCAATCCCTATTCTGCCGTGGGCGTCGATCGCGCCGGCCGTGGCGCAATCGAATGGGGCGTCTATGGCGTGCCGGAAACCTTCTTGATCGGCCCGGACGGGCGGATCGTCGACAAGCATGTCGGCGCGCTCGATGTGAACAGCGCGCAGAAGCTGCTGGCGAAGGCGGCTTCGCTGGCGAAGTGAGCCGGGCCGCCCGGCCCGGTCGTATCCGTCATGCCGGGCCAAACCCAAGCATGACGGGGAGCGAGCCGGTCAGGCTGCCTTCTTGCCGCTGATCAGGCTCTCGAACATGCCGCGCCCATCGGTGCCGCCCGTGAGCGAATCGATCAGGTTTTCCGGATGCGGCATCAATCCGAGCACATTGAAGCCGGGCGAGTAGATGCCGGCAATGCCGTTCAGCGAACCATTGGGGTTGGCTTCGGCGGTGACCTGACCGTCGGCGTCGGCGTAGCGGAAGGCCACCAGGCCCTCGCCTTCGAGGCGCGCCAAGGTCTCGGGATCAACGATATAGTTGCCTTCGCCATGGGCGATGCAGACATCGATGACCTGGCCCTTGGTGTAGGCACGGGTGAAGGCGGTATCAGCGCGTTCGACGGTGAGATGCTGGCGCTTGCAGACGAATTTCAGATTGGCGTTGCGGGCAAGGACACCCGGGAGCAACCCCGCTTCGCAGGCGATCTGAAAGCCGTTGCAGATGCCGAGCACATAGCCGCCGCGCGCCGCATGGGCTCGCGTCGCATCCATGATATGGGCCCGGCCGGCGATGGCGCCGCAGCGCAGATAGTCGCCATAGGAGAAGCCGCCCGGCAGCACGACGAGATCCGTGCCGGCCGGAAGCTCCGTGTCCGCATGCCAGACATKGGTGACGGTGGCACCGGCCTGCCGCAGGGCAGTGGCGACATCACCCTCGCGATTGGATCCGGGGAAAGTGACGACGGCGGCTTTCATCGTCTCACGCTCCGATTTCGACGCGGTAATTCTCGATGACGGTGTTGGCGAGCAGCTTCTCGCAGGCATCCTTGAGCGCGCTCTCGGCGGCGGCCTTGTCGCCGGCGGTGAACTCGATGTCGAAGACCTTGCCCTGACGCACCGAGCCGACACCGTCGATGCCGAGCGATTTCAGAGCGCCTTCGATCGCCTTGCCCTGCGGATCGAGCACGCCGTTCTTGAGGGTGACGGTGACGCGGGCTTTCATTGTGCTCTCCGGGCAGGGCTTCTGCGGGGTGCCTTAGCGGCGAATCGGTTCGGGCTCAACCACATGTCAGGGCTTCACGGCGAATCAGCGGCTGCGCCAGGCGGCGCGTGCATAGTTTTGCGCGGCCTCGGCATCGTTGCTGACCGCGATCGCCATGACGAGCTTGCCGGCTTCCCTGCCATAGAGGATCGCGGTTGCCGCAAGCAGTCCGGTCTCGCCCTTGCCGCGAATTTCGACGAGCAATCCGGACGGACCGCCGCCATCGAAGCGGGAAACGCTGGTGGTGCTCTTGACCGTGGCCGCTGTGGGCCTGGGCTTCGCGCCCTTTGCAGCATCGACCGGCTTCGAGAATTCACGCGCCAGACGGGCTGGGTCGGTGGCGAGGCCTCGTTCGAACTCGTCGGCCTTGCGGCCTTCAACGGCGATCAAGGCTGCGACAGCGGGGCGCAGGCAGGGCGCGCCGGCGCAATAGACGATGGTACGGGGCTCGAGGCCGTCATTGACGACCCAGGAGCCGATCGGCAGCGGCTGCCAGCCCCGATCGGCCGCCAGCTCGGCAAGGCCGGGTCCGAAATGGTTGCTGCAGGCGGTGAGCAGGCTCAGGCCGCCGAGCAGCGCAGCCAAAAGCAAACGGGAGCGCAGGCGCTCCCGTTTCCAATTCGCTGTCACGGCTCCGCCAGTGCTCACTGCACCAGGCGAGGTCCGGCGGCAGGGCCGGCCTTTTCGTTCTCGCCCATGATGCCGAGGCGGCGGGCCACTTCGGTATAGGCCTCGATCAGGCCACCCATGTCGCGACGGAAGCGGTCCTTGTCCATCTTGTCCTTGGACTTGATGTCCCAGAGCCGGCAGGAATCCGGGCTGATCTCGTCGGCGACGACGATGCGCATCATCTCGCCTTCCCAGAGCCGGCCGCATTCCATCTTGAAGTCGACGAGGCGGATGCCGGCGCCGAGGAACAAGCCGGAGAGGAAATCATTGACGCGGATGGCAAGCGCCATGATGTCGTCGATTTCCTGGGGCGTCGCCCAGCCGAAGGCGGTGATGTGCTCTTCCGAGACCATCGGATCGTTCAGCGCGTCGTTCTTGTAATAGAACTCGATGATCGAGCGCGGCAGCTGCGTGCCCTCTTCGAGACCGAGCTTAGTCGAGAGCGAGCCGGCGGCGACGTTGCGCACCACCACCT
>NZ_JBFTZN010000171.1:0-12304 GCF_056406775.1 Allobosea sp. P1_A7 | reverse complement strand
GGAGCGAACGGACCCGATAGGCACAGCGGCGCGCGCCCGCCGGGATATGCTCGATGCGCTCGACCTCGACATCTGCCCCGAGAACGGCCCGGAAGATCGCCAGCTCCGAACGGCACAGGCCCTGGCAGGCGGTCGCCGCCGCGCAGATCGGGCAATGGTTCTCGATGAACAGAAAGCGGCCGGGCTCCTCCTCGACAATCCCGGCCATATAGCCTTCGCGGCTGCGGATTTCGGCGAGCGCGGCCAGTTTGCGCCGAAGGGGGGCGCCTTCACCGACATGCGCGCGATAGGCGGAGAGGCAGGCCTGTTCGCGGTGTGCGATCAGCTGCTGCAGCCCGGGCTCGCCAAAGACAGTCCGGACGGACTGCAGCAGGTCGAGCGTCAGGTCGGAATGACGGTCGGGGAACCGGTCATGTCCCTGCCGCGAGAGCGCCCAGTATTTCTTCGGCCGGCCACGCCCTTCCTGCCGGTCATGGCTCGTCACCAGGCCGTCGGCTTCGAGCTTGAGCAGATGCTGCCTTGCGCCAGCCGGCGTCATGTCGAGCCGCGCCGCGATCGCCGCCGCCATCTGCGCGCCGCGCGTCTTCAGATGGAACAGCATCCGCTCCCGGCTGCGCTCGTCGCCCTGGCCTTGGCTGTCGTTGTCTTGACTCATGGCTCTCAATTTAGATAGCGATTGGTTTCTAAATTAAATCACCTTGCGAGTCGATGCAAGGCATGGCGCGCCGCGGGCGGGGACAGACGGACATGGATCGGGACGCGTCTGCCACGCAATGGCGGGATCTTCTGGACTGGACCTGGCTGCCGACTCTCGCGATCCTGATGAGCGGCGTGCTGCTGCAGTCGATGAACTCCCTGCTGCTGACGACGGTGCTGCCTTCGATCGCCGCCGAACTCGGCGGCGCGGGCATGCTGAGCCTGCCCGCGACCGCCTATGTCGGCGCCTCGATCGTGGCGGCCAGCGGGGCTGGCCTGCTGACGACCCGATACGGCGTCCGGGACACCTTATGCGTCGGGGTGGTGATCTTTGGCCTGGGCGCGCTGGTCTGTTCGTTCGCGGCGAGCATGGAATGGGTCATAGCCGCGCGCCTTGTCCAGGGTTTCGGCGGCGGTCTCGAAGTGGGGGCGGCCTATACCGCGGTGCGGGCGATCTTCCCCCCGAGACTCTGGCCGCGGGTCATCGCATTGATGGCGACGAGCTGGACGATTTCCGTCTTCGCCGGGCCGCTCGTTGGCGGCCTGTTCGCACGCGCCGGCCATTGGCGCGGCGCCCTCATCGTGACCGTGATCCTCTCGGCCATCCTGGCGGTGGCTGCCGCGCTCGTGCTGCCTGCGAACCGATCGGCAGAGCGCACCAGTGCGTCGCGCCTTCCGGCCGGTCGGATCGGGTTGATCTGCCTGGCAATTACGGCGATGTCGGCGGCATCGCTCGTCCAGGCGGCCAGCGCCAAGGCAGGCCTCATCCTTGTGGCGGTCGCAGCGCTCGCCCTGATGCTGCGGTTCGACCGCGGAGCACCGGTGCGCCTGCTGCCGAGCGATGCGTTCTCGTTCAGGACCGAGACCGGCATCGGCCTCTGGCTCATCCTGCTGCTCTGCATCGCCTTCAGCCCGCTGCACATCTATCTGCCCGTCTTCCTGCAAAGGCTGCGGGGCCTCGATCCGCTCGAGGCCGGGTTCATGGTTGCTAGCGGTTCGCTGGCCTGGACGATCGCGTCCGTGCTGGTCTCCGGCCTGACCGGTCCCTGGCCGAGGCGCCTGCTGCTCTCGGGCCCCGTCCTTATGGCCGGCGGCCTGATCGCGCTGGGCCTGCTCCTGCAGAGCCCGGCGCCGAGCTACGCCCTGATCCCCGCCGTCGTCGTGCTCGGCATCGGGATCGGGCAGGCCTGGCCCTTTGTCGGCCCGACGATCATGAACGGCGCAAAGCCCGGGGACGAGGCGGCGGCCGCCTCCGCCGTCCCGACCATCCAGCAGACCGGCCTGGCCCTTGGCGCGGCGTTGGCGGGCGTGGTCGCGAATGCCAGCGGCTTTGCCTCGGCCGTCACCGAAGCCGAGATCGGGAATGCGGCCTTCTGGGTTCCGGCCTGTTTCGCCATCGCCGCCGGCCTGGCATGGCTGGCGAGCGTCCGGCTCTACCGGCAGCGGCGCGCCAGTCCCGGCTCGGGAGCCGGGACGTAGAGCAGTCCCAAGCGCGCAGCTGCTCTCGCTAAGTTGAAGCGACATAACGGCTCAAGGCTTCACTCATCGGACCCGATTCGGTATCCGCTGCGATGATCTAAGCGGCTGTGATTGCATCGGCTTTCCCAAGAGCTGCAATCCATCGCGCCTGCCGATGCTTGAGCACCGCCGCCGGGAGGTCACGCTGGAGCCGCATTTGGTCAACACAACCCGATGCGCAAGCGTACGTGCCAGGTCAGGACATCGCTATGTACTTGTTCTCGTTAGCAGCGGCTGTCTGCGCCATCGGGTGTATACTTGTCCATTACGAGTTCCTGCGTTTGATATCGGGCAGCGCGGCGCATCTTTCCGTCGCGCCAAGGCAGAGAATTGTCTTCGTTGTTGCCGGAAGCATGATCAGTCATCTCATTCAGATCCTGATCTTTGCGCTGTTGCTTTGGCTGCTCTCCGTTGCCGTGAATGAAGAGGTGTTCGGGATCGGCATTCCCGTGTCGTTCCAGCAATCGCTCTATGTTTCCTTTGAATCCTACGCCTCTCTCGGCAGCAGCAACGCGCTGCCCTTCGGCCCCTTGCGGATTTTCATCGGCGTCGAGGGTCTGTCGGGGCTGGTGGTGATCGGCTGGACCTCGGCCTTCACCTATTGGTGCATGACGCAGTACTGGAACGACCACTGAGGCCGATCGTGTCGCCTGGCCGGCAAGGGCGATGAGGCGGAGGCCGATCAGATCTGGAAAGTCTCATCCTGGCAATGGCTTGGATGGCCTGATTCGCGTGATACCTGACATCCGGTCCGGCTGGGCGAGGTCCGGAGCGGGCCTGGCGGCCTTGCCGGGCGCGCCCGCCGGTCCCGCGTCTCAGCGCTGTCCGGCCAGGAGAGGCGCCAGCAGCGCGATGCCCTTCTTCACGGCGTCGAGGTCGAGGCCGGCATAGCCGAGAATGAACCCGGCTTCGCGGGGCCGGGGCCCGGCTGGATCATAGAGCGGCGAGACCGGATAGAGCCCGACGCCGGCGGCGCGTGCGGCCGCGACGATCCCGGGCTCGCGCTCGGCCGCGACATCCGTGAGCCAGGCGACGACATGCAGGCCCGTATCGGCGCCTTCGATGGTCACGATCGGCTCAAGCTCCTCGGCCAGGGCCTGGAGCAGCACGGCCCGTCGCTCGGCATTGCTCCGGCGGATGCTCCGGACATGGCGCTCATAGGCGCCCTCGCTCAGGAGATCGGCCAGCGCCTCCTGCTCCAGGAGAGGCGTGTGCCGGTCGGTCAGGCGCTTCGCCTCGACAAAGGCGGGGGTAAGCGACGGCGGGACGACGAGATAGCCGAGGCGCAGCGCCGGCGAGAGCGTCTTGGAAAATGTCCCGGCATAGATCACCGCGTCGGGCTCGAGCGCCTGCAAGGGCGGGATCGGCGCGACGTCATGGCGATACTCGCCGTCATAATCATCCTCGATGATCGAGGCGCCGCTGTCTGCAGCCCAGGCCAGCAGCGCGCGCCTGCGCGTCGCCGAGAGAACGCTGCCGAGCGGAAACTGGTGCGAGGGCGTGACGTAGGCGAGCCGAGCCGGGGGCAGGGCATCGGTCACCAGCCCATCCCGGTCGACCGGAACCGGGCGGGCGATGCCGCCGGCTGCCGCGAAGGCGTGGCGGGCGAGCAGATAGCCGGGGTTCTCGATCACGAAGGCGTCGCCGGGGTCGAGCAGCAGCCGCGCGCAGAGATCGAGCCCCTGCTGCGAGCCGTTGACGATGATGATCTGCTCGGCCGAGCAGGTGATGCCGCGGGCCCGCCAGAGATAGCCTTGCAGCGCGGCGCGAAGTGCAGGCGCTCCTTGCGGATCGCCATAGCGCAGCCGCAGGCTACGTCGCAGGCTGACCCTGTTCAGGGCGCGGCGCCAGGCGAGCACCGGAAAATCGGCGCCGGAGAGATCGCCATAGCGAAAATCCGCAATCGGGGCTGGCTGCATCGCGGCCGGCCGGGGCAGGGCGAGCAATCGCTGTGCGAAATCCGAAAGATGCCGGGGCTGGGAGAGCCGCGCCGGCGCCGGCGCTGCCGCGCCGAGCCCCTTGGCTACGACAGGCCGCGCGCCGGCGCGGCTGATCAGGTAGCCCTCGGCGATCAACTGGCCATAGGCGAGTGTCACCGTCGTGCGGGACGCGCCCCATTCGGCCGCGAATGTCCGGGTCGACGGCAGGCGGTCTCCGGGCTGGTAGGCGCCGGCATGGATCTGTTCCTTGATTGCCGCGATGATCCGGCGCGCGACGCCGTCAGTGAACTGGACCACATCAAACCTTCGGAACTGGCCGTTTCCAGAAAGCCAGATTGGGCGCATCTCTCTTGGCAGCACAAGGAGTTCCGCAATGTATACCCCGCCAGCCTTCCGTGACGATGACAGGGACAGCGTGAGGGCGACGATCCGCGCCTGCAGGCTCGCCACTTTGGTCACCGGCACGGCCGATGGCGTGCTGGCGACGCCCTTGCCACTCTTCCTCGAGGAGAACGAGGGCGAGCATGGCGTGCTCTATGGCCATCTCGCCAAGGCCAACCCGCAAGGCCGGACCACGGCGCTGGGCGAGGCGCTTGCGATCTTCATGGGCCCGGACGCCTATGTCACGCCCTCCTGGTACGAGACCAAACAGGAGACCGGGAAGGTCGTGCCGACCTGGAACTATGTCGCGGTCCATGCCTATGGCCCGATCGAGTTCTTCGACGACGCGACGCGCCTTCTCGACGTCGTCACCCGCCTGACCAACCTGCACGAGGGCGAGCGCGCCAAGCCCTGGACGGTGTCCGAGGCCCCGCCCGATTTCGTGCAGGCGCAGCTGCGCGGCATCATCGGCCTGCGCCTGCCGATCACCCGGCTGGAGGGCAAGCGCAAGCTCAGCCAGAACCGCAGCCCGGCCGACCGCGCCAATGTGGCGGCAGGTCTGGCGGCGAGCGATCGCGCCACGGACCGCGAGGTCGGAGCGCTGATCCCGCTTTGACGATGGCTTGCGCTGACGTTCGAGCAGGCGGCTACGACAGGGCGCGGCTGAGCCATCGCAGCCGGGCTGCGGCCATCATGCCACCTTCAGGCTGAGGCGCCGCCTATCCGCAGCGTTCAGGTCTCCCGGGCCGTCCTGTCTCCCTGACCGCCGGCTTCAACCGGCCCCTTCCTGCAGCATGCGCTCTGCCAGCTCGCCGCATCGGACGGGGCGCGCGCCATGCTCGGCGGCAAGATCCGCGAGGCGTTTCAGCATGGGCAAGCGCGCGGCGCGCCCGATGCCGATATCGGCGCGCGGATGGAAGGTGAGGCAGGCATAGCCTTCGACGGCCAGCAAGGCCGTCAGTTCCTCGTTGAGCAGCGCCTCGGCCCGGTCCTGGGTGACGCGGCGGCGGAAATGCGTCGCGTCGGTCAGCCCCTCCGAGATCGGCAGTTCGATCATGCCGGCGCCGCCATGCTCGGCCAGCGAATACGGCGCATCGTCGTCGAGGAAGCTTGAATCGTAGCGGTAGCCGAGCCGTTGCAGGATCGGGATCGTGCGTTCCGACAGGGTCCCTGTCGGCGAGCGGAAGCCGATCGGCGCCCGCCCGGTCAACCGGGTCAGGATGTCATGGGCCTCCTCGATGACGGCATCCTCCTCAGGCCCCAGCCTGGCATGCTCCTCGAAGGCGCGGCCGTTGCAGGCGATTTCGTGCCCGTCGTTCATGCAGCGCTCCAGCAGCGCCGGCATGCGCAGGGCCTCGCTGGACGGCCAGAAGAAGGTCGCTGCCAGGCCGAAATCGCTGAGCGCATCGAGCACCCGCGTCAGGCCGATGCGATAGGTGTAGCGGCCATGCGCATCGCGGCCGAACAGTTCGGCTTCCGGAAGCGTTGCCGCCTCCGGCCCGATGCCGTGGACGTTGACGGTGAGGAGAAGGCTCATGAACGCGCCTCCCGCCCCGTCGCGCGCGGCTCGCGCCAGATTGCGGGATCGGCGAGGCAATGCTCGGCGATCTCCCTGCAGGTCATGAAGCGCACGCCCGGCACGGCCCTGGCATAGGAGAGGAAGCGATCGACCGCAGCCGCGCGGGCCGGTGTCCCCGAGCCGCCGCCGGCCTTGGGATGGATCGTCAGGTGGACATAGCCGTCGCGGTCGAGGATCGCGTCGAATTCCTGGATGAAGTTGCGTTCGACTTCCGATGCCAGCGCGCCGCCGCTGTGATAGAGCGGGAAATCGTCGAGCGAGACGGTGTTGTTGGGCACGATCGCGAAGCTGTCATCGAGCAGATAGGGCAGGTCCTCGTCCTTTTCGCTCGCATCGTAGCGGTAGCCGAGGCGGCGCAAGGTCGGCAGGGTGAGCCCGGTCTTGCGTCCCGAGGGCGAGCACCAGCCGACAGGCGCCTCGCCGACGAGCTCCGTCAGAATGCGATGCGTCTTTTCCAGAAGCTCCGGCTCGCGCTCGCCGAGATCGAAGCCTTCATGCTGATAGCCATGGGCCGCGATCTCGTGGCCGGCGCGATGCATCCTGAGAAAAGGCTCCGGCCAATGCTCGGCATCATAGCCACAGCAGAAGAAGGTCGCCTTGATGGCGTGACGCTCCAGCATGTCGAGATAGCGGCCGACGCCGCGGCGCAGGGCATAGTTGCCGCGGCTGTTGATGCCGAGCCGATTCTGGCCGCGCCCGGCTTCGACGGACGGTCCATCGACATGGATCGTCACGCAGAGGACGGCTCGCGCGCCATCCGGCCACAGCGCCCCCGAGGGGCGAGCATCCCATCCGTCCTGCATGCCGATTCCMGTCATCTGAAATATCCGCAAATATTGGCGCCAATCTGTGTCACAGCCCAATGGCGCGAGCAACCGGCACGGCCCGCTATCCCTGGTGCGCCTGCGGATGGCCTGTCGAAATGAAGTCGGAGGCGATGGGCACTTTCGAGGGGGAATGACCGAGCCGGCGGTGACTGCCAGGTGCCCGAGTTCGGGCCTCGCCAGTGCCCTGTCGATCGGCTATCCCAATCCCGCCGTCACGATGCGAGGACATGCCATGGCCCGGGCCTACAAGGTCGTCGATGCGTTTTCCGCAAAGCCGCTGCTCGGCAATCCGGTGGCGGTCATTCTCGACGGTGCGGGCCTCAGCGACGCTGCGATGCAGGCGATCGCGCAGTGGACCACTCTGTCCGAGACCACCTTCGTGCTACCGCCGACACGCGGAGATGCCGATTACCGGCTGCGGATTTTTACGCCCGGAAGCGAGCTGCCCTTTGCCGGTCACCCGACGCTCGGCAGCGCGCATGCGGTCATAGGCCGGGCTCGTTGCCCCGCGCGGCGGCAGGCTGGTGCAGGAATGCGGGGTCGGTCTCGTCGCGATCACGGTCGAGGGGGAGGGCGCGGAGCGCCGGCTGACCCTTGCCCTGCCGCCGGCGACCGTCACGACCCTGCCAGCGGGCGAGCTCGGCGAGCTGGAGGCCATCCTCGGCCATGAGATCGTCCGCGAGGCGAGCCCGGCCATCGTCAATGTCGGGGCGGTCTGGCTCATTGCCGAAATCGCCGGCGCAGAGGCGTTGCTGGCGCTGAAGCCAGATTTTGCGCGCTCGGCTGCCTTCGAGCGCCGCCTGGGCGTCACCGGCATCACGGTCTTCGCCAGGCGCGAGGGCAGCGGGCCCGAGATCGAGGTCCGGTCCTTCGCGCCATCCTGCGGGGTGAATGAGGACCCGGTCTGCGGCAGCGGCAATGGCAGCGTTGCGGTGTTCCGGGCCGCGCGCGGGCTCTTGCCCGCTGGGGGCACGCGCTACGAGGCGGCCCAGGGCCGCTGCGTCGGGCGCGACGGCACGATCGCGATCTCGGTGGATGCGGGCGGCAAGGTCCAGGTCGGCGGAGCCTGCGTCACCACCGTCGACGGCACGCTTCTGCTCTGAAGGCTTTTGCTATGAGGGCTTTCGCTCGCTGTCGCATCGCCTAAGCCCGGACGCCGATCGGCACCTTCCTGGCGAAGGGAACGAACGCCATGGCTGCGATCGTGAGGACGGCAACCAGTCCCCAGGCCTCGTTGATCGACAGGACCAGAGCGGCCTTCTCAACCAGTGGCTGAAGCAGCGCCTGGGCCTGGGCGTCGAGCGGCCCAGGCGGCCGCATCGCCATGAGTTCGAGTGGCACGCCGATGAACTTCGCCGTCTCGACATCGCCTCTTTGCAGCCGCTCCATGATCGCCGTGCCGTGCACGGGCGAGCGGCTGTAGATCACGGTGTCGATCAGGGCGAGACCGATCGCGCCGCCCAGGTTTCGCATCAGGTTGAACAGGCCGCTGGCGTCGGGAACGCGCATGGGGGGAAGCTGTCCCAATGCCAGACGCGTCGGTGGCAGAAGGCAAAACATGATGGCCAGGCCACGGACCATCTGCGGCCAGAACATCGCGTCATAGTCGGTCTGCGGGGTCTGAAAGGCACTCAGTCCCAGGCCGAGGGCGAAGAGGGTAAAGCCGATGCCGGTCAACAGGCGGACATCGACACGACGCTCCAGAGCGACGGCGACCGGCGCGATGGCAAGTTGGGCGGCGCCGGTCACCAGCATGATCTCACCGATCTCGAGCGCATTGTGATCGCGCACGAAGGCCAGGAAGACCGGCATCAAATAGACAGATCCAAACAGCCCGATGCCGAGAACGAAGCTGAGGATGCTGCCGATCATGAAATTCCGGTCCGCAAAGCTTCTCAGTTCGACGATCGGAGCATCGGCTTGCAAAGTCCGCCTGATGAAGCCGAGACCGCTCGCCAGGCTCAGCGCGATCAGCCCCAGGATCAGGCCCGAGATCCAGCCGTGCTGAGGTGCCTCCTTCAATGCGATCTCGATCGCTGCCAGCGCGATCGCCATCAGCACCAGGGACAGGGCATCGAGCTTGCGCGCTTCGATGAGACTCGGCTTGTCACGTGGCAGGAGGAAAGCGGCTAGTGCTGCCGAGACGACGCCGGGAATGACGTTGATCAGGAACAGCCAGTGCCAGGAATAGGTCTGCGTGATCCACCCGCCGACGATCGGCCCGACCGTTGGCGCGAGCACGGCAAAGACGCCAGCCAACGTCGTCGCGATGGCCTGCCTGCTCGGCGGGAACAGCAGAAAGACAGCCGAAAAGACCGCGGGAATCAGGGTGCCGCCTGAAAACCCCTGAAGGACGCGCCAGGCGACCAGGGCGGAGAACGACTGACTCGCCGCGCAGCCGATGGAGGCTGCGGTAAAGACGGCGAGCGCCAGGACGAACAGCCAGCGCATCGAGAGAAAGCGCGTCAGGAAACCCGTCAGCGGAATCGCGATGACCTCGGCGATGAGGTAGGCGGTCTGGACCCAACTCATCTGGTCGGGCGGAATGTCGAGTGCGCTCTGGATCGTCGGCAGGGAGGTGACGACGACCTGCACGTCGAGGATCGCCATGAACATGCCGATGCACATGGCGGCAAAGCCGATCCATGTCGCAGCGGTGACGCGCCTTTCGCCCATCGCATCAGCCGGTGGCGGCATGGCGAGCCTCTTCAAGCGCAGCATTCTCGGCGCGGATGCGGATCGTCAGGATGAGGCCGTTGGCGATCGAAAAGACAAGCGCGAACCATGGCAGGCCAAGGCACAGCGGCAGGACAGCGATCTCGCCAATGACGACGATGTAGTTCGGGTGCGACACGAACCGATAAGGGCCCCGTGCCACGAGCCTCTCGCCGGGTGCGGCGATGATGCGGGTCGTCCAACGCCGGCCCAGCGTCACCAGCACCCAAAGGCGCAGCCCCTGAAGCAGGAGGAAAGCCGCGAGCCAGCCGAGATGGATCGCTTGTGCCCAACCGAGCAGCCAAAGTCCGATCAGCCAGGCTGCGTGCAGCAGGACGATCAGCGGATAGTGGCCGGCAGCCTTCTCCACGGCGCCCTTGGCGAGCAAGGCAGACGTGTTTCTATGCGCGAGCCAGAGTTCTCCGATCCGCTCGGCAGTCACCAGGGCCAGCAAGACGCTGGCCGGTGTCATGTCCCTTGCCGCAGCGAGGCGCAGCTCACGGTGAAGCCCGGCCCCATCGCCATCAGCAGCGTTCGCGAGGGCAGGCTTGCCGCGATCGCACGCTGGAGGACGAAGAGGGCGGTCGGAGCCRACATGTTGCCATAGTCGGACAGGACGGCACGTTCGTGGTCGAGCGCGCCTTGCGCGAGTGAAAACGCGCTTTCCAGGGCCTCGATCACCTTCTTCCCGCCGGGATGACAGGCAAAGAGATCGATGTCGGACAGCGACAGCCCTTCACGCTCCAGGATCCCTGCAATGGCTGGGTTGATCCGCTCCTCCGCGAAGGGCGGGATCGCCCGGTCGAAGATCACGCCAAAGCCCTGGGGATCGACCGTCCAGCCCATGATGTCCAGCGTGTCGGGCCACATGTGCTGCCCGGTCATCTCGACCGTGGCGATGCCATCCGGCCCTGCCTTCAGGATGCAGGCTGCCGCGCCATCGCCGAACAAGGCGGTTGCAACAATGTTGGCCTTCGTCAAGACATCGAGTCGGAAGGCCAGCGTGCAGATCTCGACAGCCACGAGCAGGATTGTCGAACCCGGGCGCGACGCGGCCAGGCGAGAGGCGATCGAGAAACCCGATACGCCGCCGGCACATCCCAGGCCGAACACCGGGACACGTTCGACGTCGCTTCGCAAACCAAGTCTTACCGCGACACGGGCATCGAGGCTGGGGGTCGCTATGCCCGTCGACGAGACCGTCACGATCGTGTCGATCTCGGACGCCTGAAGCCCGGCAGCGCCCAGCGCCTTCGTCGTTGCATCGACGAACAGGTCGCAAGCGCCGGCGACATAGGCGGCGCTGCGCTCGGGCCATCCCAATGGCTGCAGATACCACTCGATCGGCCGGACGGCATATCGTCGGCTGATGCCCGAACTTTCGAAAACGCGCGCAAGCTGCTCGAAATCGGGATAGCGGCCGGCAAAGCTCCGATGGGCGGCTGCCGCCACATCGCGCTGGCGAAACTCATGGGGCGGCACAGCCGTCGCGACGGAAACGAGCTTGACCGGGTGAGCCATAGCCACTTCCAGGCATGGCGGGCGGTGCCGCCCGATGCGGGCGGACCTGCAACGCCATCCCGACTATGCTTCAGCGAGCCCGCAAGTTCCAGAGGCAGGCTTGCGCATTACGCCGCGTGCGTCGCCATGCGACGAAGGCACGAGACGGTGGGATCGTTGGACTGGCCTTTCAGCCTTGCCTCTCGGAACATTGTGCACGCTGAGAGCCGCGTGCACCGGAGGCTGAAGCAGCCCGGAAAACGGCAGCGCTCTTGCTCAGTGCGGGCCCTTAGCTATATTTTTAGCTAAGGGGATGCTCATGGCCCAGTTCTCGGTTCACGAGGCCAAGACCAACCTGTCCAAACTGATCGCTGACGCCCTGGAGGGGGCAGATGTGGTCATTGTGGCAACGTGCCGGTGGTGCGCCTGGTGCCGGTCAGACCACGCGGCAAGCGGCGCTTTGGGGTACTCAAGGGAAAGATCGCCGTCGATGCGCGCTTTGACGAGCCGCTGCCCGAGAATGAACTCGGCGGCTGGAATCTCACGTGAGGCTGCTGCTCGATACCCATGCTCTGATCTGGTGGCTGGCGGGTGACGAGGCGCTGAGCCCCCGTGCCCGAGAGGCTACTGGGGACGAGGGCAACAGCACCGCCGTCAGCGCCGCCTCGGCCATGGAGGTCGCCACCAAGTTCCGCATTGGCAAGTGCCCCGGCGCGGCGCTGCTCGCGCAGGACTTCGAGGCGATCATCGCAGATCAGGGCTTTGCCGAGCGGGCGGTCACCGTCCGCCACGCACTGCTGGCCGGCGAGATGAACATTGCGCACAAGGATCCGTTCGACCGCCTCCTCATTGCCCAGGCTCAATCCGAGGACATGGTGCTGATTTCGAACGAAGCATTGTTCGACAGCTTCGCAATCAAACGCCTTTGGTAGCGGGTTAGCAGACATGCCCGGGGTCGGGGGTGGGGCGTTCCGGAACTGGTGGCGGCCCGCCAGCAACGTCTGAGAAGGGTGGAGGCYGTGTGAAAAGAGCCGAGTCGGCTAGGATTCCTGGAGGTGATGCTCCGGGAGCTTAGATGAAGCGCTTCGTTGAGAGTGAAGACCGTCGGCAGGGTGTCCTGCTTCCCGAGTATCTTGACGACTACGTGT